>NZ_JAQUZF010000137.1:0-5991 GCF_028691475.1 Anaeromusa sp. | reverse complement strand
TTCGCCGGCAGCGGGTACGTAAAGCCTAGTTTGAGATACGACGCTTTATCGCCGAAAACTTCCTTGGCGTATTGGTAGGCGACCCCGGAGGAAATAATGCCAATCTTAGAATCATTCCATTCGAAGTAGTTTAAATTCGTTTCATCCGCAAAGACGGCCAGCTTGTGCAGACGTCCTTCTAATTCGGCGCGCAGCTTTTTGGCAACAGCCGGAATAAGGTCGTATTTGGCAAGGTTTTTTGCATACGGTTTTTTGCTGGCTTCCTTTCGTTCGCCGATTTCAACTAAGCCCTTGCTGTGGCAGACTCTGGTGGTCATTCTGAATAAAATCGGCGTATCAAATTTCTCGCTGATTTCCATGGCTGTCTTCAGCATGTCTTTGGATTCCTGACTGTCACTTGGTTCGAGCATGGCTATTTTGGCAAATTTAGCGTATTGTCGATTATCCTGCTCATTTTGCGAAGAGTGAAGGCTTGGGTCGTCGGCTGTGATCAGCACCATTCCCCCGTTTACGCCGGCATAGGCAAAACTGAACAAGGGGTCGGCAGCCACGTTGACGCCGACCATTTTCATGGCCGCTAGTGCTCGGGCGCCGGCGATTGAGGCTCCTATCGCGTTTTCCATAGCCACCTTTTCATTTGGCGCCCATTCCGCGATGATATCCTCATTGTAGGTGGCGATGTTTTCTAATATCTCGGTGCTCGGCGTTCCGGGGTACGCTGCAGCATAGGTCACGCCAGCTTCGTATGCCCCTTGCGCTACCGCTTCATTACCGGTCAGTAATCGTTTCATCATAAACCTCCAACTACGAATATATTCTCAGACTGGTTCAAGGGGACGGTTCTACCGAACCAGAATTAACAAAACTGACTCAGGAGAACCGTCCCCCTGAACCACTTAAGTACTTACTTTTCTTCTTTTCCCGTAGGCAAGGATAGCACCCAGCGCTACCGACAAGTAAGCTGCCATCAACACTCGATACTCAGGGGGTAATAAAAACGTAATCGTATGGGCTGGTATCCAGAAAAAGGGAATGGTTTTAAAAATGACAAAAGACACCAGGCCCTGCCAGTCAATCCTAGCAATGACGTCAGATAACTTCACGTTTCCCATTGAATTCGTTTCACCACAAGCGAGGTCAATATAGGTGTCTGTAATCCGGTGCAGGGTCATAAAGGCAGAACCAAAGAACAAGTTCATGATAGCGCTAATCCAAAAGGCAGCCCATATTTTATTGGCAAAAGCATCGCTGCCCGACCAGAGCAGTCCTTTTTTTATGGCGCCCGTAACCCCGCCGGCAAAGACTTCAAACATCAGTACAATGAGCATGCCGATGAGGCCCCAAATGACACTGCGGTAGATTATCCCTGCAGGCGCTTTCCAGGCTCCTGCGGCAATACGGATGGCTAATAGTTCGCCCATTGTCGCTAAAATGCCAAATTTGACAAAGCCCATAAGGTACGGATGCGCTTTGGTTGCGCTGACAAATACTTCATGCGTAGAGGGAATCACCATTACCGACGAAACGGCACACAGCGCAGCCAGCCAGATAAAGTCTCCTAGTCTCATGTTTCCTCCTAAAATAGGAAATTATCGTTTACCAATAAAAATCAACAGCATCGTTGGCTTGCAGGTATTCCTTAATCTCCGGATCATTGCTCAACAAGTTCATTGCCTGCTCGACATCATCCGCTTTTACTACTACTTTGGCCACATTTTCAATGGCCGTGGTGAAGGCATAAACATACTCAATGTTAATACCCGCATCGCTTAGTTTATCCACATAAGTCAGCAATGTGCCTGGCTTATCGCCGATAGTAAGAGCAAGGACCGGCGTTTTCTTAACAATAAAGCCTGCTTCGCGCAAGATTTTCCCCAAATCGTCCGGCTTGGCAACGATAAACCGCAGGATACCAAAGTCTGCCGTGTCGGCTATGGACAGAGCTTTAATATTAATGCCATTAGACTGGATAACCTGCAGTATTTCCCGAAAGGCCCCAGGACGGTTCTCCACAAACGTTGAGATTTGCTGAATGATATTCATAAGTTTTACCTCCTGCTTTATATTTTTCGCTTATCAATGACTCTTTTAGCCTTACCTTCACTGCGCTCGATAGTCTTGCTCGATACCAGTTTTACTTTACTGGAGATACCTAATAGTTCGCTTATCTTTTTCTTCAGCGTATGTTCCAGCGTTTCAAGTCCGCGAACTTCATCCGTAAATACTTCTTCCGTAATTTCCACCATGATCGTCAATTTATCAAGATTATCAATGCGTTCCACAATCAGCTGATAATGAGGCGCCATGCCCAGATCAAGAAGCACGCTTTCAACCTGTGACGGAAATACATTAACGCCGCCGATGATTAACATATCGTCACTGCGGCCCATAACCTTCTGCATCCGTACCAGCGTTCTGCCGCAAGCGCAAGGGGTTCTGTTGAGCACCGTCAAGTCCCTAGTGCGATAGCGCAGCAGAGGCAGGCCTTCTTTGGTCAAGGTAGTAATAACGAGCTCGCCTATTTCCCCCTCCGGTAAAACCTCTCCAGTTACAGGGTCAATGATTTCCGGATAGAAATGGTCTTCATTGATGTGCATGCCATCTTGTTCCACACACTCACAGGCGACGCCAGGTCCGATGATTTCACTCAAGCCATAGATGTCATAGGCTTTGATATTCAGCTGGCGTTGAATTTCCTGCCGCATTTGCTCCGACCAGGGTTCGGCCCCGAAAATTCCCACCCGCAGAGGCATATCCTGGCAGTCAAAACCTGCTTCGCGCATCGTTTCGGCAATATGCAGGGCGTAGGAAGGCGTACAGGCAAGAACATTCGTGCCAAAATCTTTCATTAGGGTAATCTGTCGAGCCGTGTTTCCGACCGAAGTGGGAATAATTGACCCCCCTACCAGTTCCGCGCCGTAATGCACGCCTAACGCGCCGGTAAACAGCCCATAACCATAGGCGTTTTGGATAAACGATTTATTTGTAACACCTACGGCGGTTAACGCTCGCGCCATAACTTCAGCCCACATGTTAAGGTCGCGCTTTGTATAACCAACAACGGTCGCTTTGCCAGTGGTGCCGCTTGAGGCATGGATGCGGACTATTTCACTCATCGGCAAGGCAAACAAACCATAAGGATAGTTTTCACGCAAATCCTGCTTGGTTGTAAAAGGCAATTTGTGAATATCTTCGATTCCTTGAATATCTGCGGGTAACAAACCAGCGGCCTGAAACTTCTGGCGATATGAAGGCACACAGGTGTAAACCCTTTGTACTAAATCACGCAGCGAAGTAGATTGGATTTCCGTCATTTCTTTTCGGTTAAGCTTTTCAATGTGATTATTCCAATACAAACTGACGACCTCCTCATTCTTTGACTGGGAAAAGCCTTTTTTCCCAATAAAAAAACTCCCGTCCTGTAAAGGACGAGAGCATTTTCTCGCGGTACCACCTTTGTTATTCGTGCATGCACGAATCAACTTTATAGGTACGGGCAGTTGCCGATACCTTCCATCTGTAACGTGATGGTCACGGCGGCACCTACTATTTCAGCTTTCGCTAAAAATTCAGTTTCGCAACTCCAAGGAGAACTTCAGCCTACTTCTTGTACCGGCTTCCCAGCTCCGCCAGCTCTCTGTGATAATCTGTAAGCCTACTTTTCCTCTTCAACGTCATTCGTTGTTAAATTGAATTTAGTATAACAATAGCTAGGGATAATTTCAAGAGCCATTTTGTTATTTTTGTATATTTTTTTTAAAAATGTTCTTCGGATAAAAACACATATCTTGCATTTGGTGGTTTTTATTCTAGCATCTTGCCTGATGAGAAAGTTTTCGCTATCATAGATAAGGGATTGCCTAAATCTATTTATACAGGAGGAAAAGGACTCATGACAGTGGAAAAACGTGAATTTCAAGCGGAAACCAAACAGCTGCTGGAGTTGATGATTCACTCCATTTATACGAACAGGGATATTTTTTTACGGGAGCTCATTTCCAATGCTTCCGACGCTATCGATAAGCTGCGCTTTGAGGCGCTGACCAACCCTGAACTATTGGGCGAAAACAAAGAACTTGAAATTATGTTGTTGCCGGATGAAACTTCCGGTACGTTGACTATTGCCGATAATGGCATGGGCATGACTCATGACGAAGTCATCGAAAATATTGGCACCATCGCCAAATCCGGCACCAAAGCGTTTTTGGCGGCCATGCAAGAAAAAGAAAACGCTGGCGGCGATACCAATCTGATTGGTCAGTTCGGCGTCGGCTTCTATTCGGCGTTCATGGTAGCGGACAAAGTGACTCTTCTCACCCGCGCCCCAGGTCAGGAAAAAGGCGTGCGCTGGGAATCGACCGGTGACGGCACCTACACTTTGGAAGAATGTGAAAAAGAAGGCCGCGGCACGACGATCATTATTTCCCTGAAAGAAGAGCATCGCAAAGCCGAAGCGGAAAACGAGCAGTTTTTAAACAAGCATACCCTAGAGCGGCTGGTGAAAAAGTACTCCGACTATATCCGCTTCCCCATTCGCATGAGCATGCCGGTCATGGCGCCTCCAGCCGCCGAAGGCGAAGAGCCTCAGGAGCCAAAAGAAGAAGTGCGTGTTCTAAACTCCATGTCTCCCCTTTGGATGCGCAATAAAAATGAAATTAAGCCGGAAGAATATAATCAGCTTTACAAACACCTCTTCCTGGACTGGCAGGACCCCATGGAGGTCATCCACTCCAAGGTGGAAGGCGCTGTAGAATATACCAGCGTACTCTTTATTCCCTCCCACGCTCCCTTTGATTTTTATCAGCGTGAAGTGACGACAGGCATTCGCCTTTATTCGAAAAACGTGTTCATCATGGACGACTGCCAGGATCTTCTACCAGAGTACTTACGCTTTGCGAAGGGCCTTGTGGACTCTCCTGACGTCTCCTTGAACATCTCCCGCGAAGTGCTGCAACAAAGTCTGCCTTTGAAGAAAATCGGCAAAAATCTGGAAAAGAGCCTACTTAAAACGCTGGAGCAGCTGTGCAAGAAAGACCGGCCCAAATACGAAACCTTCTGGAAAGAATACGGCAAAGCCCTCAAAAGCGGCGTATATTCTGATTTTTCCAATCGCGAACGTTTGCAGGATCTGCTGCTCTTCTCCACGTCCCGCAGCGAAGACGAGCTGACTACCCTAGCTGACTATGTGGAGCGCATGCCGGAAAAACAAAGCGTTATCTATTATGCCGCAGGCAAAGATCGCACCGCTGTCGAGCGTCTGCCTCAAATGGAAATGTTGCAGGAAAAAGGCTTGGAAGTGCTGTATCTTTTTGATCGCGTTGATGAATTCGCTGTAGATGCTCTGGGCAGCTACAAGGAAAAACAGTTCCGTTCCATCAGCCGCGGCGAGCTGCAGCTGGATGATATGGAAGACGAAACAGACAAGAAAAAAGAGCAAGAAGAATTAACTAAGGAAAATTCAACCTTGCTCGAAGCTATTAAAAAGCACCTGGAAGGAAAAGTGACAGAAGTCAAGCTGAGCCATCGCTTAACCTCCAGCCCGGTTTGCCTGGTCAGCGACGCCCAAGGCATCAGTCTCTCTATGGAGCAGATTTTGGCGGACATGGACCAGAAAAATTCCTTTAAAGCCAGCCGTATTTTGGAATTGAACCCAAATCATGCGGTGTTCAAGGCCCTGCAAGCGCAGTTTACCGACGGTAACACTACGTCCCTCTTTGGCGATTACTGCGAGCTCCTTTACGGTCAAGCGTTGCTCCTAGAAGGCCTAGCTCCGGAAGACCCGGGCCGCTTTGCTCAACTAGTGGCCTCCTTGATGGCCGCGCCGTCTACTAAAGCGTAATAACAAGACAAATGGAAAGCCCAGCCTGTTGTTTTGCACAATAGGCTGGGCTTTTTTGAAGGCGGATGAGGTTTTTAAAGCTATACCTTCACTAAAACGCTCATGCCGCCAGTAGTATCCATTTGCAGTGTTTTAATGAATTTTATTGCTTG
>NZ_JAQUZF010000136.1:0-6029 GCF_028691475.1 Anaeromusa sp. | reverse complement strand
TCTCTTCATTCATTTTCTCCGCATAAAAACAAAATCCATTTTTCCCGTGATTTTTGGCTTGATACATGGCCATATCCGCAAAACGAAGAAGCTCGTCCGCGTCGCCGCTATCTTTCGGGAATACAGAAATTCCAATACTCGCCTCTGTCGAAAAGACATAGCTGTTCACCTTCACAGGCTCAGCCATTGTTTCGCTTAGCCTTTTAATCCACTGCATTCCCGGGGCGTCTTCCCAATTTTGAACAATAAAAACAAACTCATCGCCGCCAAGGCGGGCCAAAACCGCATTTTCACCCGCAATAGCCCTTAATTTTTCCGCGACTTTGATTAATAACAAGTCCCCTTGCCAATGCCCATAAGAGTCATTGACCAGTTTAAAATCATCCAAGTCTAAAAACACGACTCCAAAAGACTTGTTCTCCCGCACCGCTTGCTGCATCCACTGCAAAAACAAGCTGCGATTTCCCAGCCCAGTCAGGCTGTCCTTATGCGCCAATTCATAGAGCCTACGATCCCGCTCCCGTACATTGTGCACCATATGATTAAAATGATCCACCATCTCATTTAGCTCACTAAATCCTTCATGCTCCGCCTTAATTTCCAGGTTACCTCCCGCAATGGCTACAAAGCGTTGATTCAAACGGCTAAACGCTTGCAACGTCGATCCTAGCTTACGCCAGGAAAGAGCCAGACCGCCTACTAAAACGAGAGACGCCGAAATAATAAAGAACCATTGAATTCGGTGCAGCGTAGCAAAGGCAACATCTACCGCCTGGTAAACCACTACATGCCAGCCCGACTCATTAACCTCTTCGGCGCTAACAAGATACTCTACCCCGGAAATAGCTACTTGCTTTTCTTTATCATTCTTTTGGTCTTTGTGCAGATCGAAATAGTCGCCGGACCATTCTCGCTGCCAAACTTTCTCTCGGTCCGTATGAGCAATCGTTACGCCTCTTTCATCCGTAATGGCGACAAACACATTCTTTCCATACATTTCGAAAAAGACATCCGTTATATTACTGACTCGCTGCAAATTAAGATACCCTGCTATGCTTCCTCCTGATACGGGCATAGCTACAATAACGGTCGGCTGCCCGGTTTCGGTTGAGATAAAGGAATTAGACCAATATACGGAGGTTCCATTACTTATCTTCTTATAAAACTCGTACCGCGAACGATCCATATCCGCCATATCTTCATTGCGGGGAATAGTTCTCACAACATATCCTTTTTCATCGATAAATTCGATTCGATCAAAAAAATTTTCCTGTTGGATTAAGTGATTTACTACCTCATCGGCGGCGCTTTGACTTCCCAAACTTTCATTCTGATACACAGCTCTAATTTGCTCCATCAGTCGTAATGGCGCACGTAACAGCTCAGCGACTTCTCGCGAGGTCGCATGAGCCAGCATATCATTTTTATACTGCAAGTCTTGCTGCACATTCTGATACATGTAGTAAAAGTTCATAGCGCCCAGCAAAAAGACAGACAAGGTTACGGCAAGAAGCTGGCTGATGATTAAATACGTTTTTAATCTCACAGTCGTCCCACCTTTTTAAATGCGCCATTTTGTACGCGATAAAGATAGTAGCTGTTCTTCACATCGCCGAAGCTATCCATTTTTATAGATTCCTGCAACCCGGAAAATTCGCCCAAACGCAAAATGGCGTCTTTCACCGGCTCCGTCGAAGTAGTCCCCGCTTCCTGAATAGCCGCAGCGGCAACCATTACGGCATCATAACTCAAAATGGAAGCAAAGGAGGGAATCTCCTTGTATCGTTCTCGGTAGGCCTTTTGAAATGCAACATATAGGGCCGTTTCACTCTCTAGGTCAACCTGGCTAATTAAATAAGCCCCTTCAACGTCAGCGCCGCCAGCTTGAATAAAATCATTAGTCATCGTCCACATAGGAGCGAACACGGGCAGCTTGAAATTTTGCTTTCGACTTTGCTGGCAGAACAGGCCCGCATCAATCGCTGATGCAATCAAGAGAACGCCTTCCGCTTCGCTTTCACGCAGCGCCGAAACAATGCGTTTAAAATCGTTACGATTCTTGAACGATTCAGTAGCGACTACCTTTCCGCCGCTCCCCTGAAGCTGCGCTTCAAAACTTTCCTTGATGATCTTAGCAAAAGAAGCATTGTTTTCATCATATACAATGGCGATGGACCGCACCGCCGTTTCTTGTAAAACCGCTTTCGCCAAACTATAGCCTTGGACCTTGTTCGAAGCAATCACGCGGATAAAGTTGTCATCTACTTGTGTTAGTTCATCCGTAGCAATCGTCGGACTAATTAACAATAGGTTCTTTTCATTCGCATTTTTTACCGTATCCATGGCCACACTGCTTACCATATGACCAATAATAATAGTTACCCCTTGTTCCGCCAAGCGTTGATCCACCGCGCACGCAATGTTAGCGTCATTTTTATCATCCGCTACGACTAGTTCAATCTTCCTGCCCCGAATTCCGCCATTTCGATTGATTTCTTCAACCGCCAACTGCGCACCGTTTCTGCCGCTTATCCCCAGCTCCGATTTCAAACCGGAAAGGCCAGCGGAAAAGCCCAGTTTAATAGGAGAAAAAAACAAATGATAAATCAAAAAGATTACCGCGATAAAAAGCAAACTGCTGATACCAAAAAAGAGCCAAGTTTTCAGGTTGCGTTTACCATCCTTCATGTTCTTGGCTCCTTTCTATTCTTCTTTTCTAAATTCTTAATTAGGTAATTTCTAGCTGTTGCGAAACAATCCTTCTTTACACTTATTCCCAAAAACTATTTATTTGCGAACTAGTCAACGACGCTTGCCAATACGTTTCAAAAGCGCGCCAGGCCGTGTGAAGGTTTCATTTCACACGGCCTATCGCTTATCTATAGTATGTTAGAGGGGCCTTGGTTAGCCGCAGCACACGGCAATGGCTTCTATCTCCACGAGTGCGTTTTGCGGCAGCTTAGCCACTTGCACGCAGACTCTGGCTGGATAGTTCTTGGTAAAGTATTCAGCATACACTGCATTCATGGCGGTAAAGTTCTCCAGGTCCTGCATCAAGACGGTCGTCTTTACCACGTTCTCAAATGAAGCATTCGCTTTTTCAAGAATGGCTTTTAGGTTTTCCAGGGATTGGCGCGTTTGCTCTTCAATGCCGCCTGCTGGAAATTTGCCGCTCTTCGGGTCGCTCGGCAGTTGGCCGGAAACAAAGAGGAATCCATTCGCCTTTATGGCTTGCGAGTACGGACCAATGGCTTTGGGCGCACCGTCCGTATAGATCACTTCTTTCATTTTTTGCACCTTCTTCTTTAGCCTACTTTATGGAGCATAATCTTTAGGATCTGGTCGTCGGTCTGGACCATGCCTTTGCAGGCCAGTTCCCCGACGTTAGCAATAGAGGCGTCCACGTCTTCGGCCACAATGCCTTCGCAGCCGGTAACGCGAGTTCCTTCCAGCGCCATGAGCACCGCCTTGCAGGCGGAGGATACGGCGGTAGATACTTTCATGGCGCAGCTGTTGGAGGCGCCGTCGCAAATCATGCCCACCATATCTCCTACCATGCTGGAAATCGCCATGCTTACGGTCCCAAAATCCTTACGCAGCAGCCACGCCATACCGGAGGCCGCACCCATCGCCGCCGTAGAGACGGCGCACAAGGCGGACAGCTTGGGCAGCTTACTGTGGATATAGATCGCCATCGCATGAGACAGCATGAGCGCGCGAATCAGCGTCTCTTCGTCCGCCTGAACATACTGCGCCACTACGCTCACCGGCACAGTGGCGGTAATGCCTTGGTTGCCGGAGCCGGAGTTGGTCATGGCGGGCAGCGACGCGCCGCCCATGCGGGCGTCCGATGCGGCGGTGGTGCGGAGCAAAACGCGGTTCATCAAGCTATCGGCCAGCAAGCCTTCCTCGCTCTGGCGCTGCAAGGTCGCGCCGATATGAAGGCCATAGCCTCCTTTTAGTCCTTCGTCGGCTAGGGCATCGTTCAGTTTGGCGGACTCCAAGATAAAGCGAAGCAAATCCAGCGGCGCGGTGGTGGCAAACTCATAAACATCGCTGGCGGTAACGCCCTCCAGTGAGAAGGCGCTTTCTGCGGTACTTCCTACGCTGCGCTTTTCATACAGCACTTCGTCCTCGCGCTCCACACGCACTACTTGGGTATGATCGTCGGCAATGCACACGCGAGCCCACTTGCTGCCGCTAAAGACTTTCACGTCCGCATAGAGCACATTAGGCACTTCGGCAATGGCAAGATGAACCTTGTGTTTCGCCACCATTTGTTTGGCTCGTTTTACATCGGCTTTATTCTGGCGCTTTAAGACTTCCAGCTTGCCCTCCGGGTCGCCGCTGACGGCTCCGGCGGCAGCGGCAATGGCGAGCCCCGCCATGCCGGTTCCCGGCACCATAACGCCCATGCCGTTTTTCATCATATTAGCGGATACTTGGACTTCAATGCGTTCCACCGGTTTTTCCAGTTCCCGGGCGGCAATAGCCGCCCCCAGCGCCACGGCCACCGGCTCGGTACAGCCAATGGCTGGACGCACTTCCTGCTGCACCGCCTTGAGTAGGTCGGCCCACCTTAGTTTTTCTTCTACCTTCCCTTGTTCCGTCATCATCACTGCTCCTCTCCTTTTCTCTACTTCTCAAGCACTAACTATATTTCACGAAAACGCCAGGAATGGCGATACGCACAACAAGACGCCGGTAAAGATAATGATGCGCAGCGCCCAGCCTTTATAGTGCTGCAAGAACGGTACCTGGTAGACTAAGTACGCCGGAATCAAACATCCAACTAAGCCAAAGATGGGGCTGCAGATGGAGGTAAAGCTCAGTACCGGCGCATTGAGCACAATCGCACCCCAGGAAACCAAGATGGTGAAGGCGATAATGCCGTTCTTCACCATGGTCTTATTGATATGGTTTTCCGGCATCACCCGCGCCAGAAGGTTCATGGCAATGCCCTGGCAAGCTTCGCGAAAGCCGAGGTAGACGCCGAAATAGGCGGTCATGACGGCGAAGATGTTGAGAATCAAGCTGAAGATTTTCACGGTCTGCTGGCCTTGGCCCTGCGCCGCCATGGCCAGCGCGGAGATATTGGCCTTGGACGCATAGACGGCTTGCTCATGGCCCATGGATAAGGTGAAGGACACGGCGTAAAAGAAGACCGTCACAAACAAAATACCAAAGGCAATGTTCATGGCGCGCATGGCTTTATAGCGCGCTACTTCAATGGACTTTTCATGGGAACGATAGGAAATGACCATGGGACTTAGGCTTTGAATAAATAGAATGGACGTTAAAGTAAACGGCAGCATGACGATGGTGTCCGTGGTCAAGCTGCCCAAAGCCGGCACGGCTCCGACATTGTTTAGATCCCAGTGGCCAATCATGGAAACTCCTAAAATCGCTACCACCAATAGCTTGGTCAGCACCATGCCGGTAGAGATTTTAAAGAGTACCTTTTCCCCACGTGAGGCCATAGCGACCAAACAACAGATCAGCACTAAACCATAGAACGGATTCTTCGACAACAGCGAATCGGTGACGCCGAAGGACTGCAAGAATGACGCGCTGTCATTGGTAATGGCCGTAGAATACACAAACACCCAAATCACCAGCATGATAAAGTACAAGGCCCCGAGAAAAATGCCCCAGTTCTTTCCTAAATACCCGGAAATAACACTGGGATAGTCTTTGCACTCCGGCGAAGCCGCCAGGGTGTTGATAAATAACCGCTGGAATAAATACATCGCCGGATAGCCGATGACCGAGGACAGTAAAAAGACCCATAACCCCATCAGCCCTACCTGCACCGGCAAAAATACGATACCGGCCCCGATAGCCATGCCGATGCTCATAATGACCCAGCCCCAGTCGGTGCCGTCAAAGCGAATGGCCTCTCTGAGTATTCCGGGCCAAGTTGCACCGCCTGTCCGGCTCTGTGATACCGCGATTCCGTTGGAACGCTACCACCATTCCGGTAAATAGTACCACCCATCCTATAATGAAAATATGCATGTAGTAGTGCA
>NZ_JAQUZF010000135.1:0-6094 GCF_028691475.1 Anaeromusa sp. | reverse complement strand
TACACCCTGGGCAGCAGCGTGGCAAACATATCCACCGGCCAGCTTTCTAAGGCTTCCGGCAAAATCGTATGGTTAGTATAAGACACCGTACGAATGGTTATATCCCAGGCTTCATTCCAACCCATGCCTTCTTCATCCATTAAAAGACGCATCAGTTCCGGAATGGCTACAGCCGGATGCGTATCATTAATATGCACCGCCACCTTGTCCGGTAAAAGATGCAGATCCAAATACTTGCGCTTAAACCGCCGCAGAATGCTCTGCAAACCAGCACAGACAAAGAAGTACTGCTGTTTTAAGCGTAAAAGACGTCCCTCGTAAAAGGTATCCTCCGGATACAAGATCTTGGAGATCGCCTCTACCTGCTGCTGATATTGCACCGCCTGCAGATAGTCGCCGCGGTTGAAGCTGGTCAAATCAAATTCGCTTTGCAGCGGTTCCGCGTTCCACAAACGCAGGGTGTTAACCGTATTATTGTCATAACCGATAACAGGCACGTCATAAGGAACCGCCAGGACAGCCTGAGCATCCTGATGCACTACCCGCATATGCCCGTCTTGCTCGATCATTTCAATGCGGCCGCCAAAGCGCACCGTCACCGCCTTGTCCGCTTTGCGGTATTCCCATACATAGCGATCCTTAAGCCAATGATCCGGCAGTTCTACCTGATAGTTATCAACAATTTTTTGTTCAAACAGGCCATAGCGATAGCGAATGCCATTGCCATGCCCCGGCAAACCCATGGCTGCCAGCGAATCTAAAAAGCAGGCCGCTAAGCGTCCCAGGCCGCCGTTTCCCAAGCCAGCGTCCCGTTCCACTTCCAACAATTCTTGAAGGTCGGTCCCCGCTTCCTTCAAGGCCGCTTCACACACATCACGAATGCCCAGATTGATAAGGTTAAGCTCCATAAGACGTCCCAGAAGAAATTCAATAGAAAAATAGTAAACTTGCTTCTCGCCGCGATCCGAATATTGCTGATTTGTCTGGATCCAGTTCGAGCTAATGTAATCCCGGACCACCATGCCCAAGGCCATATATTTTTCGCTTGGCAAGGCCTCGTCAATACTTTTCCCGTATAAAGACTGCACACGGGTTACAAAATTCTTGCGGAATATTTCTTTGGAGCTTTGTTGTTCAAGGTCAGATTTCATATTCACGCGTCTCTCCCTTCCTGACTATCAGTCTTACCGTCTCACTACCGCCTGCTGCTTTCTTTTTTTCAATACCGCCTCAGCGCCTCCAGATATCGTTCCATCAATTCTTCCTGGGAAACGCCGTAGGCAGCGGCCTCACTTTCTGCAATCGTCATAATACGTCGCTCATTATAATAGATATAAAACTGAGTTCCGTCACTGTCCGGCACATACCGTTCCGGCGAAAAGCCCGCGCTGCTCCGAGCCCGATAAATGGCGCCCGCAGCGGCAAAAGCCCGAAACACAGGTTCCTGTCCATCAACAGCGGTTTTAAAGGGCGGCAGGCTCCAAGTTCCATCCTTCACCTGCTTGGCGCCTTCGTCCACAAAGGGACGCACACCGGCATCCCGGGCATAACCCAGCACTTTTTCCACCCGCGAATTCGCCTCGGGATGACTGGAAAATAGATCCGGGTGATAATTTTGATTCGTATTCGCCAATTTGCGCAGGCCCATGGCCATGCCATATGGATTGTAGCCAGCCTTAAAGGAATGCACAAATCCCAATTGATCCGCTTCCCGTTCGTCATCCCGGCTATAACCGGCCATTAACACCTGATACGCCAAGCTCTGCAGCGGCACCCCTCGATCACCGAATAGGATGCTGAAAAGCAGGCCCATCCCCAGGCTTTTTTCCATCTGCTTCACGCTGTGCCGCTTAACCACATGCCCTACTTCATGCCCGATAACGCCAGCTAATTCATCGTCATCCGGCATCAGATCGACCAAGCCCTTAAAGACATAGATAAAACCGCCAGGCACAGCCAGAGCGTTCACTTCTTTGGAATTTAAAACCTTAAACGTATACGGAAGATCTTGCCGTTCCGATACTTTCACCAGACTCATGCCTATTTTTTGGATGCGCTCTTGCAGCTGCGCGTCGTCTACAAGACCGTATTTTTTCTCCAATTCTTTCGCTACATCGCGGCCCATAGAAATTTCCTGGTCCTTGCTGATTAGCCCCGCTTCCGCCGTCGGCTGCCAGAATCCGGCCATAAACAACAAAGCCAGGCATACAAAAAGAATCCGTTTTAAAAGCTCATGCACGCAAAATCGTCCCCCTTGTCCCCTTCAAACCGGCACATCATCTTGCCTGTCTTACTTTTTTCCATAAATTACAAACCGTTTCTTAATGCTTAAAATAAGTATTCCGTTTTCTTTGGCGTAAATCCTTCTTACGGCCTCTGTTTCATTATAATTTTATCCTGCAGCGATTTTTCCTTGCCAACAGCAGGTACTTATATGCTATAATTAGCGTATGCTATTTGTAGTATTAAACATCTTTTTCGTTTATCGTCTACGCCATTCACCCATACAAATGGCATTAAACACGTTCAATAAATAGAATTACAAGGCAGGTGAGTACCATCGAATTATCGGCACGTCAACGCACCATTCTGGAATGGGTCAAAGAAAACGGACCCTTGAGCAGCAAAGAGCTGGCTGATCGCCTGCAAGTCAGCCGCGCCGCTTTGCGTGCGGATCTGGCGGTTCTGACCATGTCCGGTCTGCTGGAAGCCCGCCCCCGGGTAGGCTACTACTACAGCGGCAAAGACGAAAAGGACATTATCGCCGGCATGCTCAGTCCCTTGCGCGTCAAGGAGGCTCATTCCATCTCCGTAGCAGTTCGGGAAAAAACCTCAGTCTATGATGTGATTGTCAAAATGTTCATTGAAGACGTGGGCACCATGTTTATTGTCTCTCAAGAAGGCTTTCTCGAAGGCGTGGTTTCGCGTAAAGATTTGCTAAAAACCGCCTTGGGACAGCGCAAACTGGAAGACTTGCCTATCAGCGTAATCATGACTCGCATGCCCAACATTATTGTGACCACGCCGGAAGAGTCCGTGCTCCGGGCTGCGCAGAAGCTGCTGACACATCAAGTCGACTCCCTGCCGGTAGTCATCATAGAAAACACGCCGGACGGAGAACGTTACCGCCTGCTTGGCCGCTTCACCAAGTCCAACATCACAAGGCTGTTTGTACAAATGGGCAGCCGCTCATAAAGGAGGTTTCTTCATGACTCATTCCGGTAAGTCCGCGCATCCCGCCGTTCTCTATTTGCTTTCCGACTCAGTCGGCGAAACGGCGGAAGTCGTCACCAAAGCCGCTTGCAGCCAATTCGACGCCGGTCATGTCGAATTGCGCCGCATGCCGTATCTGGCTTCTGTTTATCAAGTGGAGGAAGCCTTGCAGGAAGCTGCAGCCACTGCCAACGCCGCCGTGATTTACACTTTGGTTAGTCCCAATTTACGTAAAGCTCTGAAAATCAAGGCTGCGAAATTGAATTTAACTTGTGTGGATGTAATGGGCCCTGTTGTTGACGCTCTCACGCAAATCAGCGGTCTGGACCCGCGCAATGAGCCTGGCAGTTTGCGCAAAATCGACGAAGCGTACTTTAATCGTATTGAAGCCATTGAATTCGCCGTCAAATTCGACGACGGCAAAGAGCCGCGCGGCCTGTTGCGAGCCGACATCGTCGTCACCGGCGTATCGCGCACCTCCAAAACCCCTTTGTGCATGTACCTGGCGCACAAAGGACTTAAAGCCGCAAACCTGCCACTGGTTCCGGAAGTGACCGTACCTCAGGAGCTCTTTCAAGTGCCGGCGAACAAAGCAGTCGGCCTCACCATCAAAGCGGATCATCTCTATGAAATACGCCGGGAACGCCTGCGCACCATGGGACTGGCGCAAACGGCGGAATACGCAAACTATGACCGCATTCTCGAAGAAATTGAGTACGCCGTGCGCATTATGCGCAAAATCGGCTGCCCGATTATTGACGTCACCAATAAAGCCACCGAAGAAACCGCTGCCAAAGTATTAGAATATTACCGGAAGGGAGCCGAATTACGATGAAAAAATATGTATACCTTTTTACGGAGGGAAGCGCTGAAATGCGCTCGCTTTTAGGAGGCAAAGGCGCCAACTTAGCCGAAATGACCAATCTGGGTCTGCCGGTGCCTCCTGGCTTCACCATCAGCACCGAAGGCTGCCGCGAATACTACGCGCAAGGCGCCAAACTCCCTGCAGGCATGGAAGAGGAAGTATCGCGTCAATTAGCCGTCTTGGAAGAACAAACCGGCAAACGTTTCGGAGACGCCGCGAATCCGCTTTTGGTATCGGTTCGTTCCGGCGCCGTCTTCTCCATGCCTGGCATGATGGATACCATCTTAAACCTCGGCCTGAACAGCAACACCGTCGTCGGCCTAGCCGCCGCTACCGGTAATGAGCGTTTCGCCTACGACTCCTACCGCCGGTTTATCCAGATGTTCTCCGACGTCGTTCTTGACATCCACAAATACGAATTCGAACAACTTCTTGATGACGTCAAGGAAGAGCAAGGCGTCCGTTTTGACCAAGATCTCAGCGCCGACTCCCTCAAAGAAGTCATCCGGCAATACAAAAAGCTAGTCCACGAACACAGCGGACGCTACTTCCCGGAAGAGCCCAAAGAACAGCTCTTCATGGCCCTTACCGCCGTTTTCCGCTCCTGGAATAACGACCGGGCCATCGTCTACCGCAATCTGAACAAAATCGACCACGATCTGGGTACGGCCGTCAATATCCAATCTATGGTTTTCGGCAATATGGGCAATGACTCCGGCACTGGCGTCGCCTTCAGCCGCAACCCCTCGACCGGCGAAAACAAGCTCTACGGCGAGTACTTAATGAATGCCCAAGGCGAAGACGTCGTCGCCGGCATTCGGACCCCCCAAAGCATTGAAAAGCTGGCGGACGACATGCCGCATGTCTATGAGCAGTTCTGTCAAATCGTCAAGACTTTGGAAACGCACTACAAAAACATGCAGGATATCGAGTTCACCATCGAAAAAGGCAAGCTTTATATGCTGCAAACCCGCAACGGCAAACGCACGGCCGCTGCTGCCGTCAAAGTGGCTCACGATTTAGTGCAAGAAGGCCTGGTAAGCACCGCCGATGCGCTCTTGATGGTGGAACCAACGCAAATCGGCCAGCTGCTCCACCGCCAGATTGACAGCTCCGCCAAACTCGACGTCCTGGCGCAAGGTCTGCCAGCCTCGCCGGGCGCCGCTTCAGGATCGATCGTCTTTGACGCGGACGAAGCAGAACTTTTGGGACGCCAAGGCAAAAAAGTACTCTTAGTACGCACCGAAACCACTCCTGATGACATTCACGGCATCGTCATGGCCCAGGGCATTCTAACCAGCCGCGGCGGCATGACCAGCCACGCCGCTGTTGTAGCCCGCGGCATGGGAAAACCCTGCGTTTGCGGCTGTGAGGCCGCCCGTATCGATTATAACGCCAAGACCTTGACCATCGGCAATTTGACCCTAAAAGAAGGCGATCTCCTCTCTATTGACGGCGCCACTGGCCGGGTCATCAGCGGTTCCATCCCCCTCCAAGAGCCTGAACTCTCGCCGGAATACTTGACTTTTTTGGCTTGGGCCGATGAATACCGTCGCCTAGATGTCCGCGCCAATGCCGACACCCCTGAAGACGCCGCCAAAGCCCGTTCCTTCGGCGCAACCGGTATCGGTCTGGTCCGCACGGAGCATATGTTCATGGCTCAAGACCGCCTGCCCTACGTACAGCAGATGATTCTCGCCGAGACGCTAGAGGCGCGCGAAGACGCCTTGACGCATTTGCTGCCCATGCAGGAAAATGACTTCTACGGCATTTTAAAAGCCATGGAAGGCTATCCGGTTTGCATACGCCTGCTCGATCCGCCGCTGCATGAGTTCTTGCCCCGTCTGGAAGAACTATTAGTGGAAACGACACGGCTGCGCACCCTCGGTAATGACCCGCAAACATTGGCGCAAAAAGAACTGCTCCTCAAAAAAGTCCGTCACCTGCACGAATTCAACCCCATGCTGGGACATCGCGGCTGCCGTTTGGGCATTACGTACCCCGAAGTATACGAGA
>NZ_JAQUZF010000022.1:26075-29545 GCF_028691475.1 Anaeromusa sp. | reverse complement strand
CGTCATTGCCCATCATCAGATCCGCAATAATCAGGGCATCTGATTCTTTAATCGCCAACAAATTAGTCCCATGAACACCATGGGTATAGCCAACCTCCACTACAAGGAACGGCAACGGACAAGCATTCTGAATTTCCTTCAGAGACGAAACTCCCACCTTAGGAGTCGTAATAGAAACGCGCTTGCCTAATAAAATCGACAAGGTTGTTGCCGCGCTACCCATAGAGATGTTGCCAATCTCGCCCAGAGCGTCATGCTCTACATCAGAAAGAATCTCTCCACTTGCTGCTTCCGGCGCGGCTTCGCCTTTGAGCAAGGCATCAAGTTCCTCTTGGCTGAGAAAGCTCTCACTCATTTTCCGTATCTCCTTCATTTAGTATTTTCGTAATCTGTACAGCCATTTTTCGATTAACCAGACCCGGCTTGCATAAAAATTTTTCCCGGTGCCCAATGGTAATTTTCAACTCATGGTCAACCTGGCTATCCAGTCGTAACACATCTCCGTGAGACAATCCAAGCAGATCGTACACATTAATTTGCGTACGCCCCATTTCGACAACAAGAGGAATACGCGCCCTTTCCAGCTTTTGCTGTATGGCGCTCACATGCTCCGGCAGCGACTGCTTGCTCATGGACGAAGCTACCCAGAAAGTAGTGGTTAGCTTTGACATAATGGGTTCCAGTACTAAATAAGGAATACAGATATTGACTAAGCCTTCGGCCTGTCCGATTTTGCATTGCAAAGTAATAAGCACTACCATGTCATTAGGGGGTACAATCTGAGTAAACTGAGGATTAGTCTCAATCATTTCCAGCTTAGGATCTACTACTAATACCTGTTTCCAGGCATCCTGAAGAGAATCCAGGGCTTTACTCATAACCCGGCGAACAATCGATTCTTCAATATCTGTCAATGCTCGCGGTTTAGACAAAGGCATGCCTACCCCCCCGAACAACCGGTCAATTACGGCAAACACTATATTGGGGTTCATTTCCAAGATGACATTCCCTTTTAAGGGACGCATTTGGAAAATGCCGATAACGCTGGGGTTAGGCAAAGAGCGAACAAATTCTTCATAAGTCATTTGGTCGACTGAAGCTACGTTAATATGCACCAATGCCCGCAAATTGGCAGATAAGTAAGTGTTGAAAAACCTAGCGAAGTTTTCATGCAACATGTACAGCGTACGAATTTGATCTTTAGAAAACTTGTCCGGCCGCTTGAAATCATAGACCTTGATTTTGCGTTGTTCCTGTTCGCCTTTCATGTCTTCCGCAGATACTTCTCCTGCCGAAAGCGCATTTAGCAACTCGTCAATTTCGGACTGGGATAATACATCAGGCCCGGCCAACGCGCTCCCTCCCTTTGTTGCATCTTACCACGTTATTATTGCAAAATAAAGTTTGTGATATATACTTCATAAACCCGCTCTTCTCCCAACGACTTATTCACTTCACGTTTAATAAGCTCTTTGAGGTTTTCTTGTTTCGAGGGATCAAAGTCTTCTACTTTTTGTGACCGCAGCACATATAACACCGTATCCTGCACCTTCACCTCTTGAGGAGACAAAGCGTTTTTATCTTTTTTCTCTTCCTTTTGGGGCTTCATTTCCAAAACAAGACCTATTTTTAAATAACGTCCGCTGCTAGGCCCCCCTATGTTAACAACCAGTTGACCGTCTTTAGGGTCTCCCAGCTTTACAAAGGTTCCCGGCTCGCGCTGCTCGATTTTGGTTCCTGACTTATCAGCAACAATTTTAGAAGCAATAAAGTATGAGATTCCTCCGGCCAGCGCCAATCCCACTACAATCATGACCACAATCAACATCATTGGTATCTTTTTCTTCTTTTCTTCATCAGCCATTGCTACACCTCCTTCAAACTTCGGCATATCTTATAAAATATTTAATATTATTCACATATGTACAGCGGTTAATCCCCGCTTATTTTCAATTGTTAACGAAAATTATTAAATATGGCCCGACGATATTGCATTACTTTGCGCACTAGTTCTTCCATAGATTCTTCCACAAGCAATTTTTTTCCATTGGTCAGCGTTACCACTGTATCTGGTGTTTCCTCAATCATTTCAATTAGTTCCGCATTTAAAACAAATTCATCTTTTGCTTTCAAACGAGTCACCTTGATCATTGCATTTCTCCCCTTACATTGGACTGCAGGGAGGAAATTCCTCCCTGCAGCTAATTTTACCATCACCGTTCCAAATTAGCCAGTTTTTACAAAAGACATCCGAATTTTATACAACCGCTTCCATCATTCCGCGGTTGAAGAGCTTCCGATGCGGTCCAGCTCCTGACCAGTGTTTCAAGCAATTACGGCACTGTCAATATTCGTAAACACTTGGCTTTTAACACCGTCGCCTTCCATGGCTGTGATCACAGTTTTATTACGCACGCTGACGACAAAAGCAAGGGAATCCACAAGTACCAAAGCTTCCCGTCCGCCTTTCTGCGCCGCATCCTGCACGGCACTTTGCAGACGCTGCGTTTGTGACGAACTTAATTCAATGCCCCGTTGCGCCAAGCGTTGTTGCGCATGCTGTGAAAAATGCAATTCCTGCATTTGCCCCTGCAGTACCGTCTCAAAGGAATCGGCAGCTCCTGTTGCCTTCTTTGTTGCCGCTCCTGCAGACTCGTTAAAAGATCTAAGAGGTGACGGCGTGACAAGTTGCTGTGAAAAAACAACTTTAGGTGCCTGCATGCAAACCGTCCTCCTTCACGCCAAAAGCTTTTGCTTTTTAAATCCGGTAATCAACAGCCGCATCGCCTGTATCCAGGGACAATTCCACCGGCTCGAGCTTTTCTTCCGCTGCTATGCCGGTATTTTTGCTCTGCGGCGACTTTCCTTGTTGGCCTTGCTGCTGTTGCGGCAAAGCGTCTCCTAGTCCGGCATACACGGCGGCTCCTTGTACCCGAACTCCCTGCTGTTGCATTTCCTGCCGGAATTGCTGCAGGTTCGCTTCCAATACGGCTCTCACCTCCGCATTCGAGCTGTGGAATGTGGCGTTTACGGTCCCTGCCGCATCTACAGCCACCTTCAGCACCAATTCTCCCAAATGTTCCGGTCTCAAACGTATCACCATCTCTGTACTATCAGGCAGTCGAATCATACGCGCTTGGGCCACCATTTGGTCGAAAACGCCATGAGGATCAGCTGGCGCTGTTGGCGCTGCATTAGTTGCAACAGTTGCTTCTGCTTGCATCTTTGACGCAGTGTTCTGTAAAAGCGCCGCCTGTATCGGTTGGAAATCCGTTTCCGCCTGAGCATCCGCCTTTACAGGCATTGTTTTTTGCGCTGTGGCTTCACTAAAAGCCTGTCCGGCAAAGGATGCCGCCGAATCTGCATTTTCCGAAGCGGCACGACGCACGCCATAATTGGTTGCTGCTGCAGATTCCACATTTTGCGCTTGGGTGTCGCTAGTTTTCCCCGTTGCCATCTGAGATTCGCTG
>NZ_JAQUZF010000022.1:0-25975 GCF_028691475.1 Anaeromusa sp. | reverse complement strand
GCCGACTGTGCTGTTGTTTGCGGCGCTTCTGCGGCGTTGACATTTTGTTTTGGTTGTGCAGTATCAATAATCACCGCAGGTTTTACTACATCATTAACTGCCGCCGCTTGTTGCGGCTGCACGTCCGCAGCTTCCTCGGTTGCTGTTGTTTGCGTTTGAACAACCGCAGGAGGAGTTTGTACTGGCGCTTGCTGCTGCAACGTCGCTGCCGGCATACTAACTGCTGTTTCTCTTAGTGCAGACGTATTGGCGACACTGGTTTGCATCACTTCAGCTAATGCTTCTCTCAAATGCAAAGGCGGTGTTTCTACGGTTGCCGTTTTCTGGAGCATTCCTTGCAGCTGCTGTAAGAAGTTCTGCTTGCTTGCATCATCTCCTACCCACTGTTGAAGCCAGCCAGTCAATTCGGAGGTTTGATTTTGCTCTTTTACTGCCGCAAAAATTTCACTCAGCCAAGCCTTTTGTGTCCCGGCGTCCACGCCGTTTTGCAGCGCGGTTGCGTCTTCATTGATAGTTTGCATTGGCACTACCACTCCTGGCACCAGCGAAGCCAATAAAGCAGCTTCAGCTGCATCCAAACTTTTTGCTTCTGTGACAACCGTTTCGCTCCCTGCTTGTTGTGCGTTTTCTGCCGCCACTGAGCTTCCTAAACAAGCAGAAAACGAATCAGCTCCCGTTGCAGAACTCGCTTTATCGGTGCGATTAGCTCCTGGCAGTCCTTTGGCCTTAGCAGTAGGGGCTGCTTGCCCCTGTGCCGCATTAACCGCGCCCCCATTCGAAACGCCGCCCGGCAAGGAATTGATAAGCGTATTTATACCCATATTTTCACCTCCTTTCTAAAACAAATTCACTAAAAACAATTTTCGTTTTTTCATGCTTTTTCGCACCCCTTGCTGCAACTATTCCAGCTTAGCCGGCCGCATCATGCTCTGCGTCAACCGCGCAGCGCGACTGGAATCAAAGAGAGGTAAGATTTTAGATACTTGTTCTTCTTCCATTTTTCCCATAATAGCCAAAACTTCTGCATCATCCAGGCGGTTCAAAATGCCGACAGCTTCATCCGGCTTCATACCGCCATACAAGCGAGCCAAACGACCAATGCGTTTATTCTCTTCTTGCTGCTGTTTTTTGAGCATTTTTTCTTTTTCCGCTTCTGTCAGCGGCACCGTCTTGGGCGGAGGCGCCACTGCCGCAGGGGCAGGGTCCGCAGGCGGTTGCACAACCGGCAAAGCAGGTGCGGTTGCACTTTCAGGCAGTTCGACCGGTTCAAAGTTAGTTGCCGGCTGCTCAAAATACCGTCCGATGCCAGGTACATTGGCCAAACCGTATTGTTTCCCCAAATCTTCCAAGTCAATCAGCTTGAAGTATACCCCTACTCCAAATCCTAAAAGGATAAGCAAAATGACTAAAAGCAGCGCGACCCCAAGCTTCAACAGGAAAATGATGCGCGACTTTTTCTCTACCGGTGCTTCCACAGTTGCGTTCTTTGCATCCTGAGGCTTATTCTTATTTTGTCTTACATCTGTTTTACCTGCTGCCATACTGCGAAACCATCCTTATCCACCTAATTATATTTCGTTCTCATTCTCCATGAACTTTAATACTCTTTTCACATATTCCTGCGTTTCGCCATAAGGCGGAATACCACCGTATGCCTCCACCGCTCCAGGCCCGGCATTATATGCCGCAACAGCTTTGGCAGGATCGCCTTGAAAATGCTGCAGCATTTGCCTCAAGTACGCTACGCCGCCTTCAATGTTTTCCTTGGTATCCTGGGGATTAACGCCCAAGGCCCTCGCCGTATCCGGCATCAGCTGCATAACTCCTTGTGCGCCAACTTCAGAAACAACTTGAGAGTCAAAATTAGACTCCGCTTTAGCCACAGCCATAGCTAGTTTGGGATCTACCCCTTGCCTTTTCGCACTGGAGCTAACCATTTGGCGTATAGAATCTCCCTGTTGAGGGAAAGCAGTTCCTGCTGCGCTCGCAAGTGTAGAAGCAGACTTACCCCGTACTTGCTGCTGCAATTCATCCGCAAAAGAAGCAGGTTGTCCTGACAAAGAAGCGTTTTTGGAGGTAAGCATGTTTCCCATGCGACCGAATTTTGCTTCAATAGCGGCGATCCGGCCTGTAACTTCTTGAATGCTTTGAATCACCATTCCTTATCGATCTCCTTCTTCCCGCAAATACAACTGCATACCTATTTCATCTAAGGTCTTTTGTTCTTCCAGTAACGATTCGTACAAATATTGCTGATACTGCGTTTCTTTTAGCGTTTCCACAGCTTTCAACTGTTTAACCGCTTCCTCCAGCTTCGCTAGACAGTCTTGACGCGCCAATTCCCTCGCTTCCTTTTCGGCAATAAGCTCTCTTTCGCGGTTATACGTGCTTATTTGATACACATCGTATAAGGGAAGCATGGCCGCAGTCAACTGTCCTTTGCTTTGCTGCGCCGTAAACCAGGCTATCGCCTCGGTTCGCTCTTGCCAAAGCTTCTGAAGAGAGTCTATCGTCTCTTGCACCCGACGTGAGGCTTCCGCTAAGTCTAATTTAGCTGCATCACATTTTCGGCGGCGCACCCCCAAAAGCACTTCGAGACGGAAACGAAAGCGTTTCATGATCCAGGCTCCTTCTTAGCTTCAACAACCTTCAACAAGTTGCGCCAGTTGCATCACCGCATCAGATAAAGTGGTTTGCTCATAGACATCCTGCTGCAGAAACTTGCGAATAGCGCCTATGCGCTCAATCGCTTGATCAATCTCCGGATTGCTTCCCATGACATAAGCGCCAATATTAATAAGATCCGCTGCATCGCGATGGGTTGCCATCAAGGAACGTAGGCGCTGCGCCGTCATGCGCTGTTCTTTGGTGACAACCTCGGTCATGACCCGGCTTACGCTATTTAGAATATCAATGGCCGGGTAGTGATTTTGTGCTGCAATACTGCGTGAAAGCACGATATGTCCGTCAAGAATGCTGCGCACGGCATCAGCAATGGGTTCATTCATGTCATCGCCGTCAACCAAAACCGTATAAATTCCGGTAATGGAACCGTTGGCCCCCGTCCCGGATCGTTCTAGCAGCTTAGGAAGCATCGCGAAAACAGACGGAGTATAGCCTCTGGTCGCCGGCGGTTCTCCAACAGTAAGGCCAACCTCACGCTGCGCCATGGCAAAACGCGTCACCGAATCCATCATGAACATGACATCCCGACCTTGATCGCGGAAATATTCCGCAATAGCCGTCGCCGTCAAAGCTCCCTTAATTCGCACCAACGCCGGCTGGTCCGAAGTAGCCACTACTACTACCGAACGTTTCAGGCCTTCTTCGCCCAAATCGCGTTCGATGAACTCACGCACCTCGCGGCCGCGTTCGCCGATTAAGGCAATGACGCTAATATCCGCCTCGGTATTTCTAGCCATCATACCTAGGAGCGTACTCTTGCCAACGCCGCTGCCCGCCATAATGCCAACACGCTGCCCCTTGCCTAAAGTAAGCAGCGCATCAATTGCTCGAACCCCTACAGAAAGAGGTTCTTCAATCCGCCTTCGCGTAAGCGGCGGCGGCGGCAACGCATTTAACGGATATTCACGGCTGGAAACAAGAGGCCCCTTGCCATCCATCGGACGCCCCATGCCATCAAGAATGCGTCCCAGCAGACCTTGCCCTACGGTCACCTTCAAGGTCCCTTGGGCGGAGATCACCTCACACCCCGGTCCAATCCCTTCCATTTCTGCAATCGGCATTAATAGTACTCGGTTCTGGCGAAACCCAACTACTTCCGCAGGAATCGCCTGGCTGCCTCCTCGACTGCTTACATAACACAAATCGCCTAAATTAACATTAGGACCTTGCGATTCAATAACCAAACCCACAATCTGCGTGACCCGTCCGCTTCGCCGCATGCTTTCGCACTGCCTGATAGCTTGAGAATAAACTTCGCCTGAAAATGCGTCTTTCATCACGGCGTCACTTCTTTCAACGCCCGTTGCAGCATTTCCATTTGTGTTTCCATTCTTGCGTCCACCGTCCCCGCTGTCGTCTCCACAATACAGCCGCCTGGGGAAACCGTATGATCCGCAGTAATGCGCAAGCCTTCTTCCCGACCAATCAAGAGCTGCAAATCGCGCCGCGCCATCAAAACGGTTTCATAATCATCTGGATGCACCCGAATTTGAATGGAATCTTGATCTTTCACTTTACTGATTGCCGCCGTCACAATCGGCAACACAACCAGCGGATTTTCCTCTACCTCGCGGGCCAACACTTTACGCACACATTCCAACACGAGCTCCAACACTTGTCGTTCTGCATCAACAAGAAACTCTACCTGCTGCTGTTCCGCTGCGCGAATTAAGCGATTAGCGTTCTGCACCGCCTGCTCCACAGCCAGCTTCATTTCCTTCTCCGCAGCCTGTCGTCCCTGAGCTAATCCTTCTTCAAAACCTTCGCGATGACCCAGCTCTTTAGCCTGTCCATGCAAGGAATCCGCCTCGCCTTTAATGCGAGCCGCTTCTAATTGCGCCGTTCGCACGAGCGCTTCCGCTTGGCGCTGCGCTTCCATTAAAATTACATTGGCTCTCTCCTGAGCAATTTCGTCTACACTGCGAGTATCAAACTTTTCCTCTTTTTTATCTTCATGCTGAAGGCCTGCCGGAGGCTTGTTCTGAATCACTACCAGCTCCCCTTGCAAGGGCGGCGATTTGATGATTCTATGCAATGACCTCGTCTCCTTTGCCGCGAGATACTATGATTTCTCCCGATTCCTCAAGGCGTCGGATAACATTTACAATTTTTTGCTGTGATTCTTCTACATCGCGAATACGTACAGGTCCCATATATTCAATTTCCTCACGCAACATTTCAGAAGCCCGTTTCGACATATTCTTGTAGATTTTTTCACCCACTTCGCCTGACGAAGCCTTAAGAGCCAAGGCCAGGTCCTTCTGGTCAATTTCACGCAAGACCATTTGCAATGACCGATCATCCAGCATAACAATATCTTCAAAGACAAACATCTTACGTTTAATCTCTTCTGCCAATTCCGGATTTTGAACTTCTAGATTTTCAATAATCGTGCGTTCCGTCGTACGGTCAACGCGGTTCAGCATTTCCACAATCGCATCAACGCCGCCGGCAGTAGTAAAGTCCTGAGTTGCCAAGGAAGAGAGCTTACGTTCCAAAACGCGTTCCACATCCTTCAACACGTCTGGTGACGTACGGTCCATCAACGCAATTCTTTTGGAAACCTCCACCTGCCGATCCGCCGGTAAATTGGAAATAATAGCAGCGGACTGTTCCGGCGTCAGATACGCCATTATCAGGGCAATCGTCTGGGGATGTTCGTTTTGAATAAAGTTTAAGAGCTGTGACGGATCCGTCTTGCGCGCAAAATCAAAAGGACGAATTTGCAGACTTGAGGTCAGCCGATTGATAATAGAAACGGCTTTTTCCGGCCCAAGGGCTTTTTCCAGGACTTCCCTTGCATAATCAAGACCTCCAGCGGAAATATATTCCTTCGCCACCAACAACGAATGAAATTCATCCAACACTTTTTCCTTTTGTTCCTGTGTCACTTTGCGTTGGCTGGCAATTTCCAACGTCAGTTTTTCAATTTCGTCTTCCCTTAAATGCCGAAAAACCTGGGAAGACACTTCTGGACCCAAAGAAATTAACAGAATGGCCGCTTTTTGCTTCGGCGTTAACTCGTTTTGACCATACATATATTATTCCCTCCCGGCGACCTTTTACTCGTCTGTCAACCATGCTTTGAGCATTTGTGCGATATCTTCCGGGCGCGCTTTTGCCATCTGTTCGATCGCCTGACGCTGCTCTTGACGCCGCCGTTCTTCTGGCGACAATTCCGCCTCGGCCCCCACCATATCAGCGGCTTCATCCATTGCCAGCATCTGTTGCATTTCTTCCATTTCACGTTCACGCTGTTTTCGTTTCAAATATAAACGAATGATTGCAAACAAAGTTCCTGCCAACAGCAGCACCAGCCCAATCTTCATCCACATGGCCTGCGCCTGCTGCCGTTTGAAATCTTCTTCTTCCTGTTTCTGCTTGTCCGCCAGTTCCGTACTAAAGGGCAAACGTTCCACAGACAGGACATCGCCACGGGTCTGGTTAATCCCCACTGCCGAAGAAACGGTTCTTGATAAACTATCTTGCTGCAGCGGCGTAACCGACTCGTCTACAAGGACCGCTACTGCCAAGCGCCGGATTGACCCCGGAGCTGCTACCACTTTTTCCTTGGTTTCATTGATCTCATAGTTCCGCACAGCCTCTTTCTTTTCGTAGTTAGACTGTGAATTGGGATTTGTTGTTACATAACCGGGAATATTGCTGGGAGTTCCGGCCGGTCCGCCGGGCGTAGTAGAGGTGCCTTTGTAATTTTCGCTTACATCCTGTGAACTTCGCACAATCCCTTTGTCGTCTACAACAGGCTCAAAGGTCTGCTTATCCACTGTCCGTTGATCAAAAGTCAATTCCAGGTTTACACGCGCAGCCGCCTTGCCTGGCCCAAGAACTTGATCCAAAAGACTTTGCAGGTTTTTTTGCATTTCTTCCTGCATTTTTTTAGTCAGTTCCACCTGAGTTAGAGAACCAGCGCCGATCCCCCCTGGCTGTTCCGGCGGTTCATTCAGCACGCGAGCCATAGAATCCACAACGGTTACATTCTCGGGTTTTAAGCCTTGAATGCTATGGGCCACCAAATTGACAATGCCTTTAATTTGCTCTTTGGACAGCTCCGTTTGGGGCTTGAGTTTCAACATAATAGAGGCCGTAGCCGGCTTTTCATTCTTCTTATATAAGCTGTCTTCCGGCATCACAATATGGACTCGAGCCTTTTCGACTTCCGCCATTTGCTCAATAGTCCGTGTTAACTCGCCTTGTAAGGCCTGTAATAAATTTACCTTATTTTGAAATTCCGTTGTGCCAAATTTGCTTTGGTCGAAAATTTCAAAACCCTTATTCCCTCTTGGCAGTCCTTGGCTCGCCAAATCCAAGCGAACACGGTATACGTCTTTAGAAGAAACCAAAATAACAGTACCGTCGCCGCCTACTTCATGAGGAATTTTCAATTCTTTTAATTTTTCTCGGATGGCGCCTGCATCTTTAGCTTCCAAGCCAGTATAAAGAGGCACTAAGTCAGGCCGGCTTCCCACCCAATAACTGACTCCAAGTACGGCAACAAGAGTCAAAATGCCTACACCTATAAGAATCAGCCGTTGTCTCCGCTCCATATTTTGCCAAAACCGCAGCACCTGTTCCTTCCAGTCTGCCATGAATTCCATCCTCTCATAATCTCCACGTTGGAACGTTTTTCATGCTGCTGCGACTATTATACCGTCATGCGCATGACTTCCTGATACGCGTCAAGAGCCTTATTCCGAATCTGCATAGTCAACTGCAAGGCTACACTGGCTTTTTCGGCGGCAATTGTAACTTCAGAAAGATCCTGAATCTCCCCGGCAGCCATCTTTACCGACAAATTCTGCGAATTGAGCTGCGACTTATTTACTTCTCCCAGCGCATTGGTGAAAAATTGTTGAAAGGACTCCCCTTCTCCGGCAACGGCCTGCGGTTTCGCCGCTTCCGTCAAAGCCAGCGGCGCTTTTAACAGCGAAATTGGTTCAATTCTCATCTTCGCACCTCTTTTTCTAATAAACAAAATTTCAATGCAGTACCTCTTCATTGAAATTGTTATCTCCACAACCTAGTTTTTATGTATGAAAATTGCTTATTTACCGATTTCCAAAGCCTTGGCCATCATGCTTTTTGCTGTATTAATGGAAGTCACATTGGCTTCGTAAGCTCGGCTGGCCGTAATCATATCCACCATTTCCGCTACAACATTCACATTAGGCAAACGAACGTAGCCGTTTGCGTCCGCATCCGGATGCTGCGGTTCGTAGACAGTTCGAAACGGGCTGGCGTCTTCTGTAATCCCTACAGCGCGCACCCCTTCTGCATTGCTCCCCATTTCCTTTTGTAAGACCCTGCCAAAGGACTGCTCGCCCTCCCTAGGTGCAAAAACAACTACTTGGCGGCGATAAGGACCGCCTGCAACCGTACGGGTGGAATTGACATTAGCCAAGTTGTTAGAGATTACATCCATCCGCAGCCGTTCTGCCGTAAGACCGGACCCCGCCGCATCAATCGCTGAAAACAAACTCATAACTTAGCTTGCTCCTCCCTTAATTGCATTTTTAAGTGAAGTGAAATAGCGCCCGATATCCTGGGCTACCGCTTGGTAGTAAATACTGTTTTTAGCCATACCGGCCATTTCTGCATCAATATCTACATTATTGCCATCTAAACGAATGGATGTATCCTTTTGGACTTGCACTTGGGCTTTAGGGACGGCGCCAGTCACCTGCGGGTAATGCTTTTCGTTGGTGCGCGCCATTTGCAAACGTTTGCCGTCGCCAAGCTGATCTCGCAACAAGGACTCAAAAACCACATCGCTTTTTTTAAAACCCGGCGTATTTACATTAGCCACATTGTTACTGATCACGCGTTGCCGCGTGCTGGCCGCTTGTAAGGCCCCTTCCATAACCGCCACCCGTCGGGGCGAAATAATAGCCTCCAACACGTAGACATCCTCCTCGCCGAACTACCGCTCTGCGGTTTTCAAATTTTTAATCCCTACTACTTGGTCAATTGCAGAATAATACCTATTTCCAGTTCGACACAAATTCGAAAAACCCTTGCTATTACTACAAATCCGGACAAATTTTTCCTTTTTTGCACCATAAGTCCTATCCCCGCCTTGGAGAAACCAGGCCACATGTATCGATTTCACAATAAAAGCCTCCCTCGCAAGAGAGGGAGGCTCTAGCGGCGCAGGTACTCTCTACGCCGCCGTAAGTCATTTTACTTTTTCAGTTTCTTCAATTCTTCAATCAAAAGATCATTCAACACTTTGATATACGTGCCCTTCATGCCCAGCGACTTAGACTCAATGACGCCAGCACTTTCAAATTTGCGTAAAGCATTTACAATAACCGAGCGGGTAATACCGACACGGTCAGCAATCTTGCTGGCAACCAGCAAGCCTTCATTTCCTTCAAGCTCGTTAAGGATATGCATGACAGCTTCCAACTCCGAATAGGAAAGAGTTCCCAGCGCCACCTGCACTGTCGCTTTCTTGCGAGCTTCATCTTCAATTTTTTCGCTACGATCCCGCAGCATTTCCATACCGACAACCGTCGAGCCGTATTCACCAAGCACTAAATCGTCGTCTTCGAAGGTCACTTCAAATTTAGCGACAATCAAGGTGCCGATCCGTTCACCTACGCCATAAATAGGGATGACCGTGGTATATTTTCCAGAAAACATACATTCTGTTGCTTGATTAAAGGAACACAAGCCTTTTTCCAAGCTCAAATTCGGCGAAGTTTCATTCACCCGCAGCAACCATTCCACATACGCTTCTGGAAACTGCCGTTGTGAAAGAACCTTATCCCTCATCACTTCACATTCAAAATCATCCATCAGTGCATAGCCTAACACGCCGCCTTCGCGGCTGACAATATACACATTTGCTTTTAATACTGAGGTTAGAACCTGAGACATATCAAAGTAATCCACTTTTTCCGATTTTTGCAGTAGTTTGTTAATTTTACGAGTCCGTTCCAGCAAGGATCCCATGAGTCAATCCCTTCCCTTCCATTTATACATAATACATCTTTACCGTTTCGCTTTTCGGTTTTACATTTACTTTCATTCCACATGGAAGTATTTCTTTCCTTCGCCCAAAATACCTCTAAGAAAAATTCAGTAAATTTACGAAAGCGCTATCGCAACACAACTGACACTGCAGCAAACTGTTCTTTGCGGCAGCCTGCCAATATGGTCTATGTTACAGATATCTAACGTTAATTCATACTAGCACAGCTAGACGTTTCACGCAAGAATATTGTCATATTTTTCTTTTAATTTTTTAATGCAAATTAAGGCGCGTTGCGCAATTTGCTGGTTCTTGATTTTTTTATCCCGGATTCTTTCTTCTAGCGGCGGTAATAAACCGAAGTTGATATTCATCGGCTGAAAATGCTTGCTTTCCGCATGAGTAATATAATGGCACAAAGCGCCATGCGCTGATTCCCGCGGAAATTGGAGCGGTTCCTTTCCTTTAGCCAGCCGCGCTGCATTAAGTCCTGCCACAAGTCCCGCAGCCGCTGACTCCACATACCCTTCTACGCCGGTCAACTGACCGGCAAACAGCCAATTAAGCCGTTCTTTAGCTTGCAGCGTCGGCAAGAGAACCTTCGGCGAATTAATAAACGTGTTGCGATGCATAACGCCAAAGCGTACAAATTGAGCTTGCTCTAAACCTGGAATCATCCGAAAGACCCGTTCTTGTTCCGGCCAGCGCAAGTGCGTTTGAAAACCGACCAGATTGTAAAGAGTGCCTGCAGTATTGTCCTGTCGCAACTGCACTACCGCATAAGGAATACGCCCCGTATCAGGCCGTGGCAGCCCAACCGGTTTGAGCGGTCCGAAGCGCAGCGTATCTATGCCTCTGGCCGCCATCGCCTCTACAGGCATACAGCCTTCAAAAAAGACAGTTTTTTCAAATTCACGCACAGGAGCTGTTTCCGCCTGGGTCAGTTCCTGCCAAAACGCCTCGTACTCCTCTTTTTCCATAGGGCAGTTCAAATAATCCGCATCGCCCTTATCATAGCGTGACGCCCGATAAATTTTTTCCATATCTAGAGAATCTGCGTGTACAATCGGCGCGGCGGCGTCGTAAAAATACAGCGACTCACTGCCGGCAAAGCGCTGAATTTCTTCGGACAAAGCCGGAGCCGTCAATGGCCCTGAAGCAATTACCGCCACCTCTGCCTCGACTGGCAAAGTCTTAACTTCTTCTTCAACTACAGTAATTAAAGGATGCTGTCGAATGGCTTCGGTAATGCCGCGGCTGAAACCCTCTCGATCTACAGCCAGCGCCCCTCCTGCAGGCAAACGCCAAGCATCGGCCTGCTGCAAAATCAAGGAGTTCAGTTGACGCATTTCCTCTTTTAGCAGTCCCACAGCGTTTTCCACAGCCGCCGCCCGTAAAGAATTGCTGCAAACAAGTTCCGCAAACCAAGGCGTGCTGTGGGCCGGACTGGGCACGGACGGTCTCATTTCATACAGCCGCACGCGAACGCCTGCCTGCGCAATTTGCCAGGCCGCCTCGCTTCCAGCCAGACCTGCGCCAATTACTACAACTTCTTTCATTCCTGCTTCTCCTTTGAGGCATTCTCTTTTCCCGCCGTCTTCTCCGCTGCACGACTGCTGCAATTTTCATCACCGCAGCGAACACTGCTCCGCCCGTTGCGAAAAGCATGACGGACCATAAAATGGCCGCAAACCTGACAAGTCTCCGCCAACGGAGCGTCCCAGCTGACAAAATCGCACTCAGGGTACCGTTGGCAGCCGTAAAATACTTTACCGCGCTTCGTACGGCGTTCGATAATTTTCCCCTGACACTTAGGACAGGCAATTCCCGTGTCCTTAATGATCGGTTTAGCATTGCGACATTCCGGGAAACCGGGACAGGCAAGAAATTTCCCATAACGTCCCTGTTTCACCACCATGTTGCGACCGCAACGTTCGCAAATTTCGTCCGACACCTCTACAGGCAGTTCTACTTGACCAATCTCTTCTTCGGCTTTCGCCAAGTGAACCGCAAAGGTGTCGTAGAAATCACGCAATACCGCCACGCGTGTTTCCCGCCCCTCCGCAATGGAGTCTAGCTGACCTTCCAGAGATGCCGTAAATGTTGCGTCAACGATATCTTTAAAGTATTCCTTCAGTAAATCAAGCACTAAATTTCCCAGTTCCGTAGGATAAAACTTCTTTTCCGCTTTGGCCACATAGCCTCGTTGCAGAATGGTATCAATAATTGGCGCATACGTACTCGGCCGTCCAATGCCTTTTTCTTCCAAGGTTTTAACCAACGTAGCTTCCGTGTACCTTGGCGGCGGCTCTGTAAAATGCTGTTTAGGCTGCATTTTATGAAGCTTCACTTCTTGTCCCGGCTCCAACACAGGAAGACGTACATCTTTTTCTTCTTTGCCTTCGTCCATGCCCTCTGTATAGAGAATCATAAAGCCGGCAAATTTCAGAATAGAGCCGTTGGCGCGCAAACGATACGCCCCGGCCGTCAGATCTACGCTAACCGTTTCATAGAGAGCGGCGTTCATCTGGCTGGCGACAAAGCGCTCCCAAATCAGCTTGTATAAACGCCACTGTTCCTTGCTAAGATACGATTCCACCTCTAACGGAGTCAGTTCCACATGGGTAGGACGAACGGCTTCATGCGCATCTTGCGCCATTTTTTTCGTACTGTAAACAGGAGCTTTAGGCGGCAAGTACGCTTCACCATAGCGAGAAGCGATTACCGTTCTAGCCTCCTCTTGGGCTGATTCGGCAATACGCGTCGAATCCGTACGCATATACGTAATTAGGCCCACAGGACCTTTGCCGCCTACAGGCAGGCCTTCATACAACTGCTGAGCCACAGACATGGTTTTGCGCGTCGTAAAACCCAGCTTACGAGCCGCCTCCTGCTGCAAACTACTGGTGGTAAAGGGAGCTGCCGGATTGCGTCGGCGCTCCTTTTCCTTTTTGGCAGCCACAATAAAAACAGCCTCTTCCAGCTCTTGGGTCGCCGCCATCGTCTCTGCTTCATTCGTAAGGGCTAGCTTTTTCCCCTCTTTGGCAACTACCTGCGCCTCAAACAAAGCGCCTCTGGGCTTGTCACGAAGTTTGGCCGCCAGTGTCCAATACTCTTCAGAAACAAACTTTTCAATCTCCCGCTCTCGTTCGCAAATCAAGTTTACCGCCACAGACTGAACCCGTCCGGCGCTCAATCCTTTGCGAACCTTGCGCCATAGCAAGGGACTCAGCTTATACCCCACCATGCGATCTAAGAGCCGTCTGGTTTGCTGCGCGTCCACCCGCGGCAAAAAGATGGAGCGAGGATTCTTCAGCGCCTGCTGAATCGCAGGTTTCGTGATTTCGTTGAATTCAATCCGGCAAGGAGAGTCTACAGGCACCTTTAGCAACTGCGCCAGATGCCAGGCAATAGCCTCCCCTTCCCGATCCATATCAGAGGCGAGATAAATAGCGTCCGCTTGCTTGGCGGCATTTTTCAATTCTTTGATAATATCGCCCTTGCCTCGTATATTGATATATTTTGGCTCAAAATCTTGTTCCACGTCAATGCCAAATTGGCTTTTGGGCAAATCCCGCAAATGTCCCATAGAAGCCTTTACTGTATATTTTTTGCCCAAAAACTTTTCAATTGTTTTCGCTTTGGCTGGCGATTCCACTACCACCAATGTTTTTTTCACCAAATTACCTCCTTGGCAGTTCGACCATATCGATGGCCTTCTTTACGAACCAGTCCTTTTAGTTCCAGACAAAGCAATGTATATTGCAACTGCGTCCACTCGAACTCGCCTGTTGCAGCTAATTCATCAATATGCCGCAGATTGCCGGAGGAAAGCAAATTCCAAACCTTTTTTTCCTCTTCAGTATCCAAAAGAGTTCCCTCTAAGACAGCTTTGGCGCCTGCGTCGTCCCAACCGCAAGCCTGCAGCACATCGACGCCGTTTTCTACTAACGCTGCGCCCTGCCGCAACAAATGATGCGGCCCCTTGCTGCCAGGCGAAAAAATACTCCCTGGCACAGCCAGAACCTCCCGGCCCTCTTCCAGCGCCATATCCGCAGTAATTAAAGCCCCGCTCTTTTCATTGGCTTCCACGACAATGGTCGCTTGTGCCAAGCCGGCAATAATACGGTTGCGCGCCGGAAAAAATTTGGGCCTAGGCTGCGTTCCTGGAGCGTACTCGCTCATAACACAACCGCCTGTCGCGGCAATTTCCTTCAGAAGTTCCCTGTTTTCCGGCGGATACGCTACATCAATACCACAGCCCAAGACTGCAATTGTTACGCCTTTTTGTTGCAAACAGCCCCGATGCGCCGCCGAGTCAATCCCCCGGGCCGCGCCGCTGACAACCGCAACGCCTGCCGCCGCTAAGTCCTCACCCAGCCGTTCCGCCACATTTTTTCCATAAGGCGATGCTTTGCGGCTTCCAACTACCGCCACAAGCCGTTCCGGCAACTGCGCCAGACTTCCCTTTATAAAAAGAATCCGAGGCGGATGATGAATTTGCCTCAATAGTGCAGGATACTCTGGTGAAGACAACGCCAAGCAGGAAATCCCCTGTTGTTTCCAACCCTGAAAGACGATTTCTGCATCTATCTTTTCGCGAAAACGGCAAAATGCTTCCGCTTCCTCCGCCGCTAAGAAACCAGACAAAAGCAAATCGCGCTTGCTTGCTTTCCATGCTTGCCGAGCGCGACCTTTCTGGGCCATCAATTTAACAACTACACAGTCCCGCCATGACGGCGCCGTTTGTAAAAGAGCGAGATACCAAGCATCTTCCACCTAAATCCCCTCCTTTGCGGCCAAAGGGGTCGCTCAATTGACCTTTATTATAAGCCGCATTTCCCCGCACGGTCAAGGGAATGAAAAAAAGAAACCACTCAAAAGAAATGGTTTCTTCCTAAAATACAAATGAAAATTGTCATCTAGCGCCTGCCTGACAGCCACTTTTATTTCCTTCTTGCCTGGGGCAAGGGAAATGGAGCATACCAGCGCACGCCTTGTACATCCGCCTGTAAGTCCGCCAAGCGCTCCGGCACCGCCGCAAGATCTTCCGGCAAGCGTTCCTTTAAAAGTTCCCATAGCGGCACCAGCACAAAAGCCCGTTGAAACAGGCCTGGATGCGGCAAGGTCAATTGCTCGCTATGACACTGTATGCCAGAAATATACAAAATATCCAAGTCTAGCGTCCGCGGCCCCCACCGCACTGACCGCTTGCGGCCAAGAGCTGTTTCTACCGCCAAACAAACCGCCAAAAGTTGTTCTGGGACTGCAGTTGTTTCCACCACTAACACGGCATTTAAAAACGGAGGTTGCTCATGAAAGCCAAATGGTTCTGTCTCATATACTGCGGAGGCTTCAAGAATTTTTACTCCTTTTTCGGCCAGAAGCGCTGCCGCCTGCGCAAACAAAGCCAACCGGTCCCCCTGATTGGAACCGATGGACAACAAAATCAAGAACTCACCGCCTTCTTGATACTTCTACTTCTACATAGTCAATTTGTCCCGGCAACGGTACTGCGGGCTTACGAATCGCCACAGTTACTTCATTAATAGTGATCCACTCGCTCAACAGCAGTTCCGCTAGATGGGACCCCAACGCCTCTAACAGTAAAAAGCGCTTCTGTTCCACTTCACGGCGCACCAACGCATATACCGAGGTATAATCTACGGTAGCTCCCACTTCATCAGATTTTTCCGCTGCCGGAGCATCCACGTTCATGGTGACATCCAAATAAAATCGCTGCCCTTGCTCTCTTTCATATTCAAATACCCCATGGAAACCATACACCATCATGTTTTTTAAAGTAATTTTTGTCATAGATTTCACCCTTTCTTCTGCATGGCATTAATCATTTTTGCAATTCTCGCCATGGCCTTCACATCATGGACGCGAACAATTTGAGCGCCTTGCGCAATCCCCCAAGCCACCGTCGCCGCCGTCCCTTCGACCCGTTCATCTGTTGCCAGTCCGCCCAGCACTTCGCCGATAAAACGTTTGCGCGACGTACCAAGGAGAACCGGACAACCCATTGCTTGCAATTCGCCAAGGCGAGACATTACCTCTAAATTTTGCGCACAAGTTTTGGCAAAGCCAATTCCCGGATCAATCCAAACATTTTCCTCTCTAACGCCGGCTGCTGCTGCCAGATCCAAACTGCGCCGTAAAAAGCCGCAAATACTGCCCATTATATCTCCAGTATAGGCTGCTTCTTGTTGATTATGCATAACCACAACAGGAACATTATGGCGAGCTGCTACGGCAGCCATCCCAGCATCTCTTTGCAAGCCCCAGACATCATTTATAATATGCGCCCCTGCTTGCAACGCCGCTTCCGCGACCTCCGCCTTGTACGTATCAATGGATATCGGCACTGAAAGCTGCTTAACCAGCGGCTCTAATACCGGCAACATGCGACTTAGCTCTATTTCGGCGGATATCTCCTGATTTCCTCCATACGGCCTAGTTGATTCCGCCCCCAGGTCAATAATATCCGCGCCCTCTTCCACTAACCGTTGCGCCTGCTCTATCGCCGCTTCCGCTGAAAAATATCGACCTCCATCAGAAAAGGAATCTGGCGTTACATTCAAAATTCCCATTACAAGGGTCCTATTTTCTGTTAAGACCAAGCGTTTCCCGTCTTGCCACGCATACTCACGCTGACAGGTTGGCTGCAAATGCGCTTTTAGCGCCTGTTCCATGGCCGCCGCCACACGAGGCAAGCCCCACGGCTGCTGTCTCAGCTGCGCCAGAGCCAGACGATACTGCTTGACCGTAGCAAACACCAACACATCGGTGCACTCCTCCGATAAGTCAGCAGTTCCTCTGGAAACAGCCACATCGCCGCCTTTAGCCAAAAAAGTCTGTTTTAATAAATTAGCAGCTTTCGTCGATAAGCCCTCCAGTTTCAACACTGGTAAAAGCATCTTCTCCGTCATCAAAGCGACGCCGACCGGGTCACAGCCAATCTGTTCTAATTGGCGTTTTGCTTCCGCCAAGGACACAAGGGACAAAGAGCGCAAATTATATGCCATAATAGAATAGTTCCTCCTTTAAAGAACTTCTGTTAACACGATTGCAACTAAATCATAGCTTGTAGCAGTTTCCTCTCTGAATAGAGGATTGCCAAAACATTTATGTTTATTGTATCATATTTATTGTATGTTAAGGAGCAGGCAGCCAGATTGATTCTGGCAGACGCAATCGCGGCCGACGTTCCCCGGTAAAATTTGTAAAGGGTAGGCTAGGAGGCTTAGGAATGACACAACGCCGATCTCCCGAATGCTTTGACATTCCGGTAGAAAAGATCCGCAACGGTTACTTCAGTGATACATATTTCATTAAAACTAGTGACATTCTGCGAAAAGACGGGTATCATCCCCGCGTTATGATGCAAATCTTCCAACGCAAAAATGCAATTTTATGCGGCATTGATGAAGCGTTAGCTATCATTCAACGCTGTGCTTACCATCCGGAATCTTTGGTACTGCATGCCCTGCACGACGGTGACGAGTTGTCTCCTTGGGAAACCGTGCTGACAATCGAAGGCGATTTGGCCGACTTTTCACATCTAGAAACCGTTTATCTTGGCGTGTTGGCGCGCCAGAGTAAAATCGCCACGCATGTTCATGAAGTAGTCCGAGTCGCCAACAATAAGCCAGTTCTCTTTTTCCCATCTCGTTTCGATCATTACAGTGTGCAGGAAGTAGACGGCTATGCCGCTTATATCGGCGGCGCCCAAGGCGTCTCCACCATTGCCAACGCGCAATACGGTTATGATGACGCCATTGGCACCATTCCCCACGCCTTAATTGCCACGTACGGCGGCGACACCTTGCGCGCAACAAATGCCTTCCACAAATATATTGATCCTCAAGTCAATCGCGTGGCGCTTGTTGATTTCGACAACAACTGCGTGGAAACCAGCCTAACCATAGCTCGCGCCTTGGGTGACTCCTTATGGGGCGTACGCTTGGATACATCAGACGCTCTTGTGGATGCCTCTGTAATCCCCTATATGAGTACCTTCAAGCCCACCGGTGTTTGCCCTCAATTAGTGCGCAACGTACGCCGCGCCTTAGATGACGAAGGATTCTCCCATGTAAAGATAGTCGTTTCCGGCGGTTTCAATGCCGAACGAATCCAACAGTTCGAGCGTGAAAAAACTCCTGTCGACGTTTATGCTGTAGGCAGCAGCCTTTTTGAAAAGGAAAACATTAATTTTACCGCCGATATTGTCATGGTCAACAACGAAGAATGCGCCAAATTTGGCCGGCAATTGCGGCCAAATCCAAAATTAGAGCTTATAAAATAAGAAAGGACCCGCTAAAAGCGGGTCCTTTCTTATTTTACGGCACGCGCCGCTATTTTTCCGCGCAATTCAAACTTCCAGCCAGCTCGTTCAAACGCACCGACAGCTCTATGAGACGCCTGCCATGATCGGTAACGCCGGAAAGCTCCTGCGCCTGCTGCTCCGCCAGCGACTCAATTCGTACAATTTCATTGCTGATCTTGCCGATACTGCTGCCAATTTCTTTTAAAATGGTCTCAATTTGTCCTGCCGAGCCAGCGCTATCCACCGCCAATTTGCGCACTTCTTCCGCCACCACGCCAAAGCCTCGTCCCAATTCGCCAACTCGCGCCGCTTCAATGGCGGCATTCAAACCCAGCAAATTAGTTTGGCTGGCGACGTTCTTGATAAAGTTTAATACTTGATCCGTCCCTTTAACATGTTTTTGCGCTTCCCCTGACAACTGCTTTAAAAGGCCCCCGACGCCAGCCAGCGATTGGGCGTCTTCATGCACCTTGTCGATAACCTCTTTCATCATAGCAGCCGCTTCTTGCAGCTCCGCCGCTGAGTCCAACAAGATGGACGCCGTCTCCAAAGATTCATGAATAGCCACGGCTCCTACAATCACGTCGCCAGCATAAATCGGCATACTGACGGCAACATAGGGTATGCCGTAAATAACTTTGTCCACATGTACGCAAACCCGACGCTTGAGCTGCATCGCCTGCTGCACGGCCGAGCCAGATTTTACCGGTTCTCCCAAGCACACCTGCTTACGCAGTTCTTCGATGGAATTAACGGCAATCCAACGCTCCCGATCACAAACAACCATGCCCATTTTATGATTGACAAGCTGTGGTATGTACTCAGCTACCGCGCAAAAGGAGTTCAATATTTCTGCAGCCTGATGCATAGCAATCCCTCCACAAAATAATATCGTCTCCCTAAATCATAGACCCTAAAAATAAACATAGTCAACCGAAATTACCTAATTTATTGATATCATACCTACTATGACGTTCTATTCCTTGCAAAATACTTTAGCTGCCAAACCGGCAGCCAAATACAACAAAATACAGCAAAGAACAATGGTTCCTCCTGGAGCCATATCCAAATAAAAGGATACGCTCAGTCCCCAAAACACTGCCAGAAGAGCAAACAATTCCGCCAAAGCCAGCGTCACGCGAAAGCCTTTGCGGAACTGCAAAGCCGCCGCTACCGGCACAATCATCAGCGCGCTGACCAATAGAATACCAACAATACGCATGCCTAAAACAACAACCACAGCCATTAAAATACTAAACAGACAGTTCAATTTCCGCACAGGCATGCCGGACACATAAGCCATTTCCTCATCAAAGGCCATACATAATAATTTAGGCGCCATTTTTAACAACAAAAAACCTACGACAAGTCCACAGCCAACCATACTCCAAACATCTTCCGGCGTCACCGTCAGTATGCTGCCAAACAGAACGCTTAAAAGCGAGTTTCCTCCCATACGGTTCATAGTGCTGAACAGTACCGCCAACGCCATACCGGCGTAAAACACAATCGCTAAACCCATATCGCTGTGCGCTCGATGCCGCTGCCTCACCCATTCAATGCCCAATGAGCCGAGAACCGTCACCGCCAAAGCGCCGACTACTGGATATACCCCCATCAGAGAGGCGCCGGTAACGCCGGCAAAAGCCAGATGTCCCAAGCCGTCTCCAATCAGAGATTGCCTGCGGACCACCACAAAAAAGCCAATTAGCGGACACAACAAGGCAATCACAAGTCCTGCCGCTAAAGCACGCTGCATAAAATCATAGCTGAATGCTTCCACAAAATTTCCTCCCATCAACCTGTATAATACCAAAGATGGCGCTCCTGAATATGCGTGGAAGCAAATTCCTCGTTCGTGCCATAAAAGCACAGTCCTTTATTGATACAAGCTACCCTGCTGGTCCAGCGGGCCGCATTGTCAACATCATGAGAAACCATCACAACCGTCATGCCTTCTTGGCGGCAAAGGTTTTGCAGTAATTGATAAATTTGCGTACTTGCCTCGTAATCAACACCGCTTGTAGGTTCATCCAACAACAGCACTTTCGGCGCTGTTAAAAGAGCCCTTGCAATCAGCACCCGCTGCAGCTGTCCTCCGGACAACGCCTCTAAACGCTTCCCTTCCAGCCCCTCCAAGCCTACAATCTGCAGGACTTCTTTGGCTGTCCGCCGCCGCTGCGGCAACAACTGCAAAAGCTCTTTCACCGTCATCGGAAAACCGGAAACATTTTGGCTGTACTGTTGCGGCACATAGGCTAATGTACCTGTTTTTAAAAAATCACGCGGCTCCTTGCCGTCAATATAAATGCCGCCTGCGCTGGGTTGACATAATCCGGCTAACAGGCGAATTAAGGTTGTCTTGCCGCCGCCATTCGGTCCAACTAAAGCTACAAATTCACCACTGCCCACCGCAAGAGACACATCGTTCAATACCGCATCGGCTTCATAGGAAAAAGAAATATGTTCAATTCGAATCATACGGGATCCTCCTGCCCGGCTTTTTTACGAGTACAATTTTTACAGCGGCCGTACAGATCCAAGGAATGGCGCAGAAGCTCATAACCTTTGCGATGCGCCTCCTCTTCCAACCGCGCATCCACAGGACAAATATCCAGGCAAACCGCTTGGCCGCAGTCTACGCAGCGAATATGGTGATGATGACCGTCATGGCTCCATTCGTAGGAGGTAGCATCTTTTCCCAACGCGCCAATGGGCAATAAAATCCCCTGTTCCACCAGCAGCGTAAGATTGCGATATACCGTATCCAGGCTTATGTCTTCTTCTTTAATGCGAACCTGCTGCCAAATGTCCACCGCCCGCATTGGTTGTTCCGCTGCAGCAACCACTTGTAGCACCGCTTTACGTTGCTCCGTAATCCGGCAGCCCTGCCGCCGCAGCGTCGCCAACGCTTCTTCCAGTCTATCCATCACCAGGCAACTCCTTTCGAAAAGCGAAGCACCTTATTGAGCCAACGCCTTCTTAAGCTGTTGCAAATTTTCCCGCATCAGCGTCAAATAAGAAGATTTTCCTGCCTTGTATTCTTCCACAGTCAAGCCTTCCAACGGATTAAGCACCAGCGTCGACGCACCGGCCTCGCGGCTTAAAACTTCAGCCAACTTGGGGCTTACCAAAGTTTCAAAGAAAATATACTTCACTTGATGGGCTTTACAAAAACGGATAATTTCAGCCATTTTGTCAGCTGTCGGCTCGGCGTCAGGAGACAGTCCCATCACCGGCACTTGCTGCAGCTGGTAGCGCTTAGCCAAATAAGAAAAAGCTGCATGACTTGTAATCAGCTCTTTTTTAGCAGTCTGCTGCAAAGCCGCGGTATATTCATCATGCAGCTGCTGCAATTCCTTCAGATATGCCGCCGCATTGGCTTCATACTCGCCGGCATGAGCCGGATCCGCTTCTACCAACGCCGCCAAAATAGTTTTCACTTCTTGCTGCGCCAGCACCGGGTCCAGCCAAACATGGGGGTCTTTTGCGCCATGTGCTTCGCCGCCATGAGAATGTCCAGCCTCTTCTCCTGACTCGCTTTCCGCTGCATCCAGCAAAGCAATTCCATTGCTTGCTTCCACCGCCTTAGCCGAGCCTAACAGTTCTGGTTTCACAACAGCCCCAACCCAGTGCTCCAAGCCGGCGCCATGGTAAACCAATAGTGCGCTGCCTTTGATTTTAGCCAGATCTTTTGCCGTCGGTTCCCAGTCATGAGGCTCTGTTCCCGGCGGAACCAAAAGGGAAACCTCCACTCTATCTTTCCCCACAGCTTTGACGAATTCTTGCACTGGATATACCGATGCCACTACTTGTAGTTTTTTCTCTTGCGGTTTTGCATTCATACCGCAACCAGCAATAGCGCTTACCAAAAATACCAGCATGATGATAAATACACTTCGACGAGACACAGCATCCACCTCTTAATAGTAATATTCCTATTAAGAGAATAGCATATCTCCCTAAGTCTTGCAAGAATCTTTCTCATTTAGATTTTAAAAAAACAGGTAGTTACCCTTAAGGATAACCACCTGTTTTTTTAAAATCACATTACCCGTTTAGCGCCTAAATAACGCGCTCCCCAATACCCGTCATACAAGCTGTCTACGCGAACGCCGCGGCTGGATGTCGCGCTAATAAAGCGATCATCGCCTATGTAGATGCCCACATGAGATACACCGGAAGTATAGGTCGTGAAGAAGACAAGGTCACCGGGTTGCGGATTCGAAACCGAATATCCTGCATCATATTGTTCATCTGCCATGCGCGGCAAGAAAATGCCGGCATTTGCAAAAACGTAACGCGTAAAGCCCGAGCAGTCAAATCCATAGGGAGTGGTTCCGCCGAAAACGTAAGGAACTCCACGGAATGACATAGCGCTTTGAATAATCCGCCTTGTCATGCTCGTTCCCATGTCACTACGACTTACGGGAATGTCTCTGCCCATTAACGCCCGATAGGTACCGGAACCGACGATTCCATCGGCTTCCAGGCCATTAGCCTTTTGAAAGGCCATGACAGCGGCTCTTGTTGCCGAGCCAAAGTCACCATCAGCTGAACTGTTTCCAAAACCAAGTTCCTGCAAACGTTGCTGAATGGCTGTCACATCATCGCCAATATCTCCTTCGCGAATGGAAGAAGCATCTGCCACCCCAGGTGCGCTGAGCAAAAAGCAAACCATACCTAAAACAAAAAATCTTTTCAATTGCCCCATTCTGTCACCTCTCTACAGCCTACGAGGTTAGCTGACGGGTTCGGGTCGAGCAACCCTACGCGAGCGACTTCGCGCTTCACCCCTACTATACTGTGGTTCCCCCGCTCCAGAGCCGGATTCGGCTTTATTTAGCTCACTTTAAGGACAATTCGCTATTCGATGGAAAAATCCTGCCTAGTATTCTTTTTTAACTTTCTTTACTGTTGTTCTTTGCCGCCCTGTCCTATTTCTTGGCGCAGCCAATAAAGCGGACGTTGCTTTACTTCTTCAAAAATACGTCCCACATATTCGCCGATAATACCTAGCCCCATAAGCTGTACGCCGCTCAAAAGAGAAATGCTTGCGGCAATAGTGGCCCAACCAGGTACAGCCTCGTCCGTCAAAAATTTAATATAAACAACATGCAGCGCCAAAGCAAAGCTAACTACGCCAAAAACCAAGCCGGCATAGAACGCAATACGCAAAGGCAGCTTCGAATAAGCGGTAATGCCATCTAAGGCAAAATGCAGCATTTTCCCTGGCGAAAACTTAGAAACCCCTGCATAGCGGGGCGGCGCCACAAAATCCAACGTCGTCTGCCGATAGCCAATAGCGCCCATCATGCCGCGAATAAACCGAGCCCGTTCCGGAAAGCGCCGAAAAGTTTGCACTACTTTGCGATCCAACAAACGAAAGTCGGAGCCCCCTTCGCGTACGCGCACCTTGGAAACCACATTCATCAAACGGTAAAAGCAAGAGGATGTCATTTTCTTGACCCAAGAAACGCCTTCCGTCGTCAGACGAATGGTCTGCACTACCTCGTACCCGTTCTGCCATTGTTCAATCAGCTGCGGCAGCAATTCCGGAGGATGCTGCAAGTCTCCATCCATCGTAACGACGGCATCTCCCTCTGCATGATCCAAGCCGCAACTCAAAGCTATTTGATGTCCAAAATTACGTGCTAAAATCAAACCTCGCACGCGAGAATCTTTCTGCGATAAACGGTCAATAACCATTGGCGTAGCATCTTTCGAGCCGTCATCAACAAAAATCAACTCAAAAGAATGGGGCAATTTCTCCATAACCGAGCATATCGCCTGATAAAAAGCTTCCATGTTTTCTTCTTCATTGAAAACAGGAACTACAATGGAAATCATTGCTCTTTCGCCTCCGCCTTGCGATCTTGCCGTAAGGCAACGGCTCTGCGCAAATACACATGACGCAGTTCCTTCATCGCCTTGTCGGTATTCCACAATACCAGCACACGGATGCATTGGGGCACGCCGTCTTCGGCCTCAATTTCTTGAGCTCCAAAAAGCGCCACATCATTCCAGCCAAAACGCCGCGCCGCAGCCGCCGGAAATGCAGCATTGACCTCTGGGGTAGAACTGAAAATAACAGCGCCCAGCTCTTCTTCTTGCCAGCCATTAGCCTCTGTTAAAGCGTCCAGCAATTGCAGCACCGCTTCAAAAATTTCTTCTTTAGTATTAGCTTCCACCGTAGTGGCGCCACGCACTCCTCGCAACATCTGCCGCGCCTCCTTTGCAAGGCAAGGATCACCGCTGTTACGTCGGTGATCCTTGCTCATTCAACCATGTATTAAGCCGCTGGCCATCCTTAGCCACATCCTCCCGCTGCGCGGCGGCAAGCTCCGGATACCAAGCAATCTCTATTGTCTCCAATACAGGAGTATCTTGTAAATTGCAATATACGCCATGCCAAATACCGCTAAAAGCCGTTTCTCGCCACTGTGCCGGTTCTAAGGCATCCTCTATTTTAATGGACACCTCCCCCTGCCCCAGAAAGTCCAAGATGGTTTGACGTTCTTCTGGTGTTAAGGGAAGTTTATCCAAAAACAACGTATGCCCCCGTCCGTGTTCTTCTAAAGCGGCATAGGCTTGGCGCACTTCCTCCAGCACGGCTTTCGCCAGCGGAGCCAAGGCCGTTTGATCCGTCTCAGCCATGCAACGCCACCTCCGTTTGCCACTGCTTTACTTGAACACAGGCCGCTTGCACCAAGTTCGGCAGCGCCGCCGCCACAGGCGCCGATAATTCCATGCCCACAGCCAGCGTTTGCGGCTGCAAGCCGAGAAGAACGACTTCTTCCACTGGCGCCTCCAGCAGTTTCAGCACCGCCAACACGTCCTTGAGACCCAGATCGTGCACAGACACGGCGCCGCTAAGATGAGCCTCTAACTCAGAGTTCCGTAAACAATACAATGTTCCCGGCTCCTGGTCGCCTTGGACAGCATCCAGCAACAGCAGGCGCTTCGTTCCTTTTAAAAAGCGCAGCAACTCCATCCCCAGCGTACCGCCATCAAGAAGCTGCACGGAATCCGACAGTTCTCCTTGTAACTGGAGTTGTTCCACCGCGCGTACGCCAGCGCCCTCGTCGCCGAGCAAAATGTTGCCAACTCCTAAAACCGTTATCTCCGCAACGTTCATCTTAGCGGATATCCCCCAAATCATCAGGATCCTCGTGGAAGTACTTAACACCGGAAATCATACTTGAAATTTCGCCGCCGCCTTCAATAATATCGGCCCGGACCGCCATGTACACATGGACAATGGAAAACAGCATAATCGCCCAAGCGGCATAATGATGCAGCAAGTGCAGCCAATACTCTCCACCCAACCAGTATACAAAGGGACCAAATAAGAATGCGCCCCAACCATTGGGGTGAATCATAAAATACATAGCCAGCCCTGTGACAATTTCAATAAAAATCATCAAATAGGCAGTCGCATAACCAGCCCTCGCCATGTGGTTGCGCAAGTAAGGCCGGTGATGCGGCGAGAGAAGCAAATAATGCAGCCCTACGTCCAACATGCCCAGCCAATACTCCAACTTCCATGGACGCGGAAATAACCGGTCCCCTTTGTTGATGGCGAAACCATAAATACGAAAAACAAAGCTGCCCATAAATAAAAATGCTGAAGCAAAATGGATGAAGCGAATGGTTTCCATAGAAAACCAGGTCGCTACGGCAAAGGTCGGCTCAAGGCCTTGGGTTCCCACATAACCAGGGTCGCCAATGTAAAGTCCTGTCACAAAGAGCACCAAAATCGCCAGCACCATAATCCAGTGAAAAAACCGCAAAAAAGGACTGAACAGATAATAAGGCTTCATCGTTCCATGCGTCATGGGTGTCATGGCACATCCCCCTCTCATCATCCACTTGCTGTTTTATCTCCCGCAGGCGCACCAAGGTTCTTCCGCCAGATAGTCACCGTCGGAATAGTAATAGGCTCTAGCACGGCAGCCGCCGCA
>NZ_JAQUZF010000134.1:0-6153 GCF_028691475.1 Anaeromusa sp. | reverse complement strand
CCCAGAATCACCGAATGCCGCGGCCCCCCGACCGAGGCAATACTGCGCTGCGCTTTAAAAATAGCATTGCGCAGAGATCCATCAGCGCCGATGAAGCTCTCAAAAATACCGCTGCCCTGGCTCAAAGCCAGCTCATTTTCCAGATACTCCAGCGTCCGGGCCAGTTCATCCAGTTCGGTAATGTCCCGAAACGTGGAAACGCCTCCGTAAAATTCGCCTTGCCGGTACAAGGGCACTGCATTCACAATAAAGGTCCGCCCATTTCCTTGCGCCATTTTTTGATCCAACAGCGGCTTTTGGTCACGAATTACATCCAAGAGCGCTGCATGCGGATAGTACTCGGTAATATGTTTACCAATCATGTCCTCGACGCGCGCAGAAGCATAATTGGCGGAGCTGGGGTTCACGTAAGTAATATAGCCTTTGGTATCTACTACATTGACGGCTTCCCGCAGATTATCCAAAATGGTATAAAACATTTCCTCCGTATGCGAGGCCAATAAACTCATGAACTTCCTTCCTTTCCTTGATCCTTCCCGCTCTAGCCCGCTTTTGCATCAACACGTCGTTATTAAGACTAAGCAATTCAAATGCCAAGTTCTTAATTTTGCGGAATTTTCTTTTCAAATCCAGCTTTAGCGCGCCTTTCAGCTCTACGCCTCCCTGAAGGCAAGCGGATAAAGATATAAGATTTTGTGATATTTTTGTTCTATTCTGTAGATTAAGTATAACACTTTGACACACTTCTAAAAATAAAAACGCCTCTTGCTCCTTAAGCTAGACAGCTTAAAGGGGCAAGAGACGTCGCTCTCACGGTACCACCCTTTTACAGAGTTTATCTCTGTTTCTCATCAGGTCCATCAACCTTAGCAGAATAACGACTGCACTTCCCGCAGGAAGCTGAGACCGGCGCAGCCTAGTCCTCCAAGAGGCTTCAGCCTTGCTGTTCCGGAATGATTCGCACTTTTACGCTGCTGCCGACTCGCACCAACCGCCGACTCTCTGAAGCAGGTTTCGAAAAGCACAGGTTCCTTCATCACATTTTGTTTATAAAATTTTTCCGAGGATGTTTTAAAATATACCGTAAGCATTTCCCTTTGTCAATAACTCATTTTACATTTTTGTCCTGCATTTTGATTTATATTTGATTTTTCGTAAGCATGCTGCAAATATATTCTTCCGGTGTAGAGCATTGCATCGCTCCTGACATAACACAGCAGCCCGCTGCCCCACAAGCCAGCAGCTCCGGCCCCCGCTCCGCCGTCACACCGCCAATGGCGAATACAGGTATGCTGACTGTCTGACACACTTCGCGCAGAAAGTCCAGGCCGCGCGGCTCCAACTCTTTTTTGCAATCGGTCGCATAAATGTGCCCGGCAACAAGATACGCCACTCCCAAAGCCTGGGCCTCCGTCGCCTCTTCCACCGAATGAATCGAAACGCCCACTTGCAGTTCCGTTAACATGCCAGGTTCCGCCTGACGCAGTTCTTCCATGGACAAATGCACTTGCCTTAAACCAAGTCGCCTAGCTACACCAACGTAGCGGCGCACGATAAGGCGTACGCCCAACGGAACGCAGCGTTCCTGCACTTCCCGCGCCAGCACTTCATAATCCGCTTCCCCCAAATCCTTCTCCCGCAGCAAAATCGCTTGCGGCTTCGCCTGGGCCAAACGGCGGATACGCTCCAAAAAATCATCGGAACACAAACTACGCTGGGTCACGCAAATCAAATCCGCCATAATTACACCCGCAGATAATCCGTATATACCGGCTGCAAGCCGCGGGCCAGCAGCATTTGATGGACCTCGTCAACGCTGCGGGGATCGGCGATTTCAAACTGTTCGTCGCCTTTTTCCTCTTCGCTATGCCCGCCAACGCCCACGCTGACGCCGGAAGAGATCTTTGTCGCCACAAGACCAATGACATGATCCCGAAACCCGGCTCGCTCTCTGGTAGAAATCGTAAGACCTGCAAACGGCATGAGCAGACGATACGCCAGCATCACCTGAAGCAGTTGTTTCTCATGAACGTCATTGGCGTTATTGGCTGCATTGTTGATATAAGGGCGCAAGCGCGGCGTAGAAAAAGAAATCTCCGCATGAGGATATTTCTGCTGAATCAAATAAGCGTGAACGCCCACGGAAAAAGCGTCTTTTCGGAAATCGTCCAACCCCAAGAGCGCTCCGAAGGCCACGCCGCGCATCCCGCCCAAAAGAGCCCTCTCCTGCGCGTGAAAACGATAGGGGAAAATGCGCTTGGGTCCGCTCAAATGAACTTGCTCGTATTTTTCCGGATTATAGGTTTCTTGGTATACACAGACGAAATCACTGCCACAGGCGCGCAAATAAGCGTATTCATCCGAATTGAGAGGATAAATTTCAATGCCAACGGTCGAAAAGTATTTCGCCGCCAATTTGACCGCTTCGCCAATGTATTCCACGCCGGATTGCTTGCGCGTCTCGCCGGTAAGAAGCAGAATTTCCTGCAGCCCGGTTTTAGCAATAGTCTGCAGTTCGCTTTCAATCTCCGCCAACGTCAGCTTGCCCCGATGAATGCGGTTTTGACAGTTAAAACCGCAATACACGCAGTGATTCTCGCAGTAATTGGCAATATAAAGAGGAGTAAACATCTGTACGGAATTGCCGAAATGCTTACGCGTCTCCCAGCGAGCGCGCACTGCCATTTCCTCCAAACAGTCTCCCGCCGCCGGAGACAGCAGTACGCCGTAATCTTCCAACGAGATCGATTCTTTAGCCAAAACGCGCCGCACATCCGTAGTTGTATAGTTTTGGTATTCATACGCCGAAGTCCGCTTCAGCACCTTTTCAAGCACATCCGACTCCAGCGCCTCCATGCCCGGCTGGTATTCCATATGATTGACTCTTGCTTTTTCCATGCTTACGCCTCCAAAAATCCGGTCAACGGGCTAGAAGCTTCCGCCCCGTCCAGCACCCGTCCTAAACCAGCAAGATAGCCTTCCCGCCCGGCTTCTACCGCTTGTTTAAAAGCGCGCGCCATCTGCGCCACATCGCCGGCGGTGGCAATCGCCGTATTGCACATCACCGCAGCCGCCCCCATCTCCATTGCCTCGCAGGCCTGCGAAGGACGTCCAATGCCAGCGTCAACAATAATCGGCAAATCAATTTCTTCAATCAAAATCCGAATAAACTCCTTCGTGCACAACCCTTTGTTACTGCCAATAGGCGCGCCCAAGGGCATGACCGACGCCGCTCCGGCATCAGCCAAGGCTCTGGCTGCATTTAGGTCCGGATACATGTACGGCATAACCCGAAACCCTTCTTTAGCCAAGATTTCCGTTGCCTTAATGGTTTCCTGATTATCCGGCAGTAAGTACTTTGAGTCCCTTATGACTTCCAGTTTCACAAAATCGCCGCACCCAAGCTCCCGAGCCAATCTGGCGATACGCACCGCTTCCTCGGCGTTGCGGGCGCCGGAGGTATTAGGCAACAGCGTAATGCCCTTCGGTATGTATTCTAAGATATTTTCCTGACCGCCCACATTCGCTCTCCGCAGCGCCAGCGTCACGATATCTACCTCACCATGTTCGATAACCGCCTGGATCAGCGGCAATGAAAACTTTCCCGACCCTAAAATCAAGCGAGACTTAAATTCTCGACCGCCAATTTTCAATACATCTGTCATTTTTTACATTCCTCCTACTTCTAATTCGCCCATAAGCAGGCGCAGCACCATATTGGCTTGATGCCCGGCGCAAACTTGTACGCGCGGCGCCATCAAGCCGCGCCCTCGGCAAGCGGCGCTTTCTAAATCGCCGCAGACATACAAACGTTCCATAACTTGCTTCGTCTTGATCGTATTCGCGCTGCCAAAACCAGCCATGCCGGAAGCCGCCACCACCTTGACCTGGGGCAATTTTTCTAAGGCGGTGTTCACCAATACGGCCTTAGCCGCCGGTTTGTCAAAAGCCTCGCAAATCACGTCATACTCCTGAAATAGCGGCACCACGTTCTCTTCTTCCACGCGGACCGCGCGAGTTTCTACCTGAATAAACGGGTTAATCTGCGCCAGTTGCTCTTTCAGCGCCTCGGTCTTGAGTAAGCCCAGATGGCTCACATAGTAGCTTTGACGGTTCAGATTGCTCGGCTCTACGACGTCAAAATCCACTAAAAGCAGCTTGCCGACGCCAATACGCGCCAGCATGACCGCAATATTAGAGCCTAAACCTCCCAAACCAGCAATAGCTACCTTGCCTGCCTTGAGCTTGTCGTGCACCTGCGGCGTGTGGCGGGAGCGCATTAAGCTTTCCAGCTCTTCTTGCGGCGGCAGCACGCCTTTTTTAATGAGCGCTATGGTATCGCCTTCTTGGAGCTGGCAATCCTCATCCGTCTGAAAACCGTTGACAATCAGCACGTCTGTATCGCTTCCCAGCTGGTCTCTCACTGCAAACGCCGTGCGGCAGGACAACTCGCGTTCTTTGCCGTTGACTTCGATTTTCATTTCAACCGCCTCCTACAAAGCGCACAATTTCCAAAATGTCCTCTTCTTGGAGCGCCACTTTCTCATAGTCAGCCTTGGGTACAATCTGTCGGTTGCGCTCCACCGCAACCATGCGGCAGTCAAACTGCTTCGCTGCCAAATACGCTGCCAAGGTCAACGGTTTTTCGAGACAAGTTTTTTCACCATTCACACGCATAGGGATCACCTCCTTAGTTAAATAGGTACGGGTTTTGGACAAGAGTCGCGAGAGTAACCAGAGGGTACGACTGAGGGTTACGAAATGTTGCCATCTGCTTTTTTTGCAAACAGCTTATGTTCTGACTTCATAATGACTTTTTGTTTTGTCGTCACTTCACCGTGACGACAAAACAAAAAGCACAAAACGAAGAGACACCCTTTTGGTGGTGTTCCCCATTTTGTGCTTCTTTAATTGTTTTTCAGTATACTATTGTTTGCATAACAATGCAAGACTAGGCTTTTTTAACAAATTCCGATTTCAGCTTCATCGCGCCAAAGCCTTCAATTTGGCAGTCAATGTTATGGTCGCCCTCCACTAAACGGATGTTCTTCACCTTAGTGCCAATCTTCAAGGAAGAAGATGCCCCTTTTACTTTTAAGTCCTTGATGATGGTCACGGCGTCGCCGTCGGCAAGACGATTTCCATGAGCATCTTTAACCACCAGGCCTTCCTCCGCCTCTGAAGCTTCCCCGGCAGCCCATTCATGCGCGCATTCGGGACAAATAAAAAGGCCCCGATCTTCATAGGTATATTCGGAATTACATTTAGGACAATTCGGCAATGTCGACATCTACACATTCTCCATTCTTTGGCTTTATATGCATCGTATTGTACCACATTTCGTTCAAATCATCTATTTTTGCAAATGGCTTAAACTCTTCACTCCTAATCAGCAATCGTCCCATTGAAGATCATCCGTATTCACATAGTCTTTCAGTATCCCTTTTCTGCCTCGATTAATAACACCTAGCTTCTCTCTCCCATAATAATATTTAGTAGACTGAACATTAAGCGGAAATTTATGCCAATTAATCAAAAGCGCTTCAACATCGCTCAATTTATTTTTAGAATAATTTCTTCCTTCTTCAAACTCTAATATGCCAACTCTCACTTTTATTTGCCCTCGAAATTCTCCTAACCAGGACTTATTATGTTCGTTTAGTCGAACCGTAAACGCTCGTTTGGTTTGCCCCAAATACAAAAAAGTTTCGTTTCCACCCCAAAATCTTGAAATAAGATAAAGCCCTTTTTCACAACCCGCTTCACAATCATTAATATTCTCAAAGACATACGGCCCATTCCAATTAACAATAATCTTTTCCACGTATCTCCCCCCTGATTTTCATTATGCTTCCATTTCAATTTTTCCCATGGTTCTCTCTTTTCCAGTTCACTTCGCCAGCACCTGCTCCAATGTTTTTTGCAAGGCCTCTTTGCGCATAACCCCTTGGGACTGATTAACCACCATCCCGTCCGCATCCAAAATAAACGTCGTAGGAATGGCGGTAATTCCATACCCCTTAACTGCTTCTTGTTTCGTATCGTAATACACCGGGAATGAGAAGCCGTTGCGCCGCACAAATTCTGCGGCTTTTCCCTGTGTTTCCCGCGAACCGTCCGTTAAGTTCACCATCATAAAATGCACGCGTCCCT
>NZ_JAQUZF010000133.1:0-6179 GCF_028691475.1 Anaeromusa sp. | reverse complement strand
TGTGCAAATTCACTTTACCATAACAGATGGGTGTTTTTCTATATTTCAAGGCCTATATTGAAAATAAGATGACCTTAGAAGCAGCAAGGATTCAAAGCTGTTTTTGAGGTGCGAAAGTTGAGTTATTCTACTTATATAATACATACAAAAATTCCAAGAGCCTTTTTATAAAGCACCACGTCCCAAAAGAACGTCACTTGCCATAACGCAACTGACCCTAGTTGCATTCAGTGCTATCTCGATAGAAACCGTTACTAGAGCAACAGATCCCATGGACCTTATATCTTTTCAAATTAAAACCGTACTTCGTACCCTCACTTTACTCACTCTACTCCTGTTAAAAAATCCACATCCCACCTTCTCTACGGTTTCTTATTCAGTAGGTCCACCGCCAGCTCCGCGGCCCGATAGGCTTTATCACGCAGTTCTCTCATGCGCGGCAGCCAAGGGCGCGCCGGGTTTTGCAGCAACGCCTGCACCGCCTCGGACAGTTCCTCCGCCTGCAGGTTGCGCAGCGAGCCAATAGGCTTTTCTCCCAGCATAGACAAGAAGCGTTCAATCTTCGGATCGTACGAAATGCCGATTAACGGCACCTGCATGATCGCCGCGAAAATCAACGCATGCAGCCGAATGCCTAAAAGAACATCTAAATTCCCCACCAGCGACAACAGTTCGCTCGTGGTATACGCGTCCTGCAGAACCACCGAGTGCTGCTTCATGCGAGCCTGCACCTTGCGCGCCGCCTGTATGTCTTCTGTAGACTGCATAGGCAGAAACACAATACGTGCGCCGCAGCTCTCCACCAAATGGTCTGCGGCTTGCGCCAGCGCTTCCTTATAACCGTCCCAGCCCTGCCATTCGCGGATGGCCAAGCCCACCAACGGCGCTGTACCCTCCAGACCATGACGTTTCAGAATAACACGCCCCAGCCCTTTGTCCACCGGATGCATCGCTAGTACCGGGTCTGCGGTCACTTCCTGCGGCGGCCTGCTAATATGCAAACGCCGCAATTCTTCCAGCGAACCTTCGTCCCGCACCGTGATCAGAGCCGCGTCATTGCCTACGTAGCGCATTACTCGCTGCGCCAAGGAGCCGCAAACCGGCCCAATTCCCTGCGAATACAACATAACCGGCGTACCCATGCGTCTGGCCAGCCACATGACGCCCAAATAGTAATACAGACTCCGCTCGCTGGTCACGTCCTGAAGCAAACTGCCGCCGCCGCTAATAAGCAGCTTCGAACGCTTCAAAAGGCGCATCACCGCCGGCACATCCAAACGATGCACCGCCTGTACGCCATGGCGGCGGCGCGTATCGTCCGGATTGCCTGAAATGACCGTAATGATCGCCTCCGGCGCCAGATCTCCAATAACTTCAATCATCGCCGCCAGCATCGCCTCGTCGCCGGCGTTGGAAAAACCATAATAACCTGAAATGGCAATCTCACTCATCCCCTGCGGTTCTCCTTTCCAGCAGGTATGTGAGATACTGGGCAATCTGCAAAGCAACCACAGCCAGCACGCCAAATACAATGCCCACGAGCAGACCGTCAAAAGCCCGCACCGTCGACATCAGCACCGGCGTACGCAAATGAGCAAAGGTTTCCACCAACGATCCCTGAGCGATTGTCGCTCCCAGTACCAAAACAAAATGCACCAGCCTAGGCCACTGGCGATACCACGCCAGCATAGCCAGAAAAAAGGCCGGATGACCTATCAAAAATTCTTTTTCCCGCGGCCGGGCGTACATCACTTTTTCCAAAAACGCCCGTAGTTTTATCTCGATTGCAGGAACCGGCACGCCTGCCGTATGGCCGGAACGACCCACAAAAATCCAAGCCGCCACAGCCAATAACGCAACACCTAGCAGTGTCTTCACATAAATCGGATAGTTCAGCATGCGTTTCAGCTGCGGTACTACGCCGAGTACAGGCTCCGGCCCAAAGAGGTTATGGCGAGCCAAATACGTAATGGAAACCAAAAGAAGCGGCGCTATAAAGGTCACCTTGACGCCACGGTAAATCTCCATTTCCAAGAAGAAACGCACATCGCCCAATAAGCCGGCCACATACAAGCCGCCAACCAAAGAGAAGAGCACCAGCAGCGTCAAGCTTACCGCTCCATCGCCCAGAATGCGCGTCAAAGGCGCGCCTTTTTTCGGCGAGAGCCAACGCCAGCGATCCAACTGCCAGGTCATGGACAAAGCCGGAATAATCACGGCGCTCGCTAAAGCCGCCACCTGCCGCGCCATCAACCCGCCGCCTTTAAAGACAGGCACTATCAAGACAGCCGCGGTAATCACCAGCAATATATACTGCAACAACGGCGAAAACGGCCGCACAAGGGACAAGAACAGCACTCCGGATGCCGCTGCGCCGAGCATGATTAACGCCAACACATACGGCGAAGGCGTATACTCAGCAAACACGTCGGCCCGGCCAATCGCAAAGCCTTTTTCCATAATCCCGCTGCGCGTAGCTCGCACATAATCGAGGTTTGTTTCTAGCAGTGTCTTCCCTGGATCGGTCTTGACGAATTTCCGCAGCAAGTTAATGCGAATATTGCGTTCCTGATCCGTCACTGGCCAACGATGCGCCGCCTCGTCCGGTTTGAGCTTCAGCATTTCATCCTTAGCGATGGTGTACACCCGCGCCGCCCGATAATTCACCAAAGCCGCCAAGTCCAACAGGCCATCCTGCTTAACAAACTGCAGCTGCAACGGATGTTCGATCATACCCAAGGTCAATTGACGCTCCTTCATCTTCTGCGCCGTCAGCGCCAGTTGATTCGGATACCCCAACGCCTCTTCACCCACAAACATGAGCGTGCTCACCTGCTTTTGCACGCCTGCCGCATCGATACGGGCAAAAGCCGCTTCCACGTCCTCCGCCTTCACCAGCGTGTAATTGCTGGGGCGGACCACGACTAAAAAGCCTGCCTGCGCCACTTGGCGCATCTCATCAGTCGGCAGACCTAAATTCCATTTGACAGCCTTTTCATAGTCGGCTTTTACCTGCAGCACGCGCTGGCCTTCCGCCACCGAAAGGACGCGGCTCTCTCCTAAACGACGTTCCAAATCCGCTTTGACTTCGCTAAACACCGCTTCATCGTGACCAATGACATAAATATCTTCGGCCGCAATGCGCCCGTTTTCGACTAAGCGACGCCAAAAAGGGTCCGACAGCGTTCCCGTACGATACTGGTGCAGCAAATGAGCCCCAGGCATGCTTGTCACCTGACCGTTTTGATTCAACTTCTCCAACGTCCGCTCATACACGGCCAGCGACGTTACGCCTGCTTCGCGAAACTGCGCCAGCACGTCTTGCTCCGAACGCCCTTCGATCCGGGCCAATTCCGCCAGCTCTTCACGGTCATAAACCATTTCCACAGTATGATTGGCCGTCTCCGTCTGATGTCTCTGCCAACCTGCATACAAAGCAGCAATAAGCCCCAGCGCCATGCAGGCCAGCAGCCAGCGGTTATAACGGAATTTCGTCAAAAACCTCTCCACCTTAACTTTGCTTTCTCTCAAGTACGGCAGCTTACGCCGTACTGAGGCAACATTCCTTAATTCGCGCTAAAAGAAAAAACTCCTGCCAAAACAAGCGTTTAACTTCTTTCTTTAGCAATAATCGTCAGCCGGCCTTCTTGGGCTTGCACATCAGCAATCACCATCGGCACAGGCACACGCTTCACATCCAGAAGCATCACGCCCTTGCCGCCAAGGCTTCCCAGCTGGCGCACGCTGCGGCCGCCTACTTTAAAATAAGTAGGCACAAAACGAATCGTATCCCCGTCCGTCTCAACGCGCCCCTCCACCTGCAACGGCAGGGAGAAGACGCCGCCAACGCCATAGGCGCCGGAAATATCGATTTTCTCTGGATGAATTTGCACGCGAACTTGTTCAAAGCCCTTCATTTCCTGCCGCAAAAGTTCCGCCAAGCTCTCTTCGCTAACCGCCAGTCGCGCAGACAGTTTCCGCGGATTCTGCAGGGAAATGCGCTGGTTCTGCAGCAAAGATAACAAATCAATGCGGGCGTCTTGAATATCGGCGGACAACTCCTCAAAGGCCAAACGATCCAGCCTTCCCTTCACGGCAGTCACTTGCAGCCGTGGCATATGCCCGGTCAACCAAAACAAAGCCGGCCGACCGCTTGTTTCCGCCTCCACAGTGTCCGCTTCAAACTGTTTGGTCAACGACGCTTCCAACATGCCGTTCAAGGTTGCCGGCAGCAGCAGCTCCAGCAAAATAAGAACTGCCGCAATCATCGCCAAAACAGTACCTGTTTTACGCACGACTTAGTCCCCCTGCATTCCCCGGCGCAAATACGCCTGAATAAACAGCTCCAAATCCCCGTCCATAACAGCCTGTACATTGCCTGTTTCCGCATTCGTCCGATGGTCTTTGACCATATTGTACGGATGGAAAACATAAGAACGAATTTGGCTGCCCCATTCAATGGCCTGGTAGTCTCCGGCCAGCTCGTTCAGCTCCTGCTCCTGCTTCTGCCGTTCCAAGACAAACAGCTTCGCCCTCAGCATATGCAGACACTGCTCTCGGTTTTGAATCTGCGACCGTTCGCTTTGGCATTGAGCCACAGTTCCTGTCGGTATATGGGTCATGCGCACCGCAGAGTCAGTTTTGTTGATATGCTGACCGCCGGCGCCGCTGGCGCGATACGTATCTACGCGCACATCGGCCATATTCAAGTCCACTTCTACCGTATCGTCAATTTCCGGCATGACGTCCAACGCCACAAAAGAGGTATGCCGCCGGCCACTGGAATCGAAGGGCGAAATACGCACCAGCCGATGCACGCCTTTTTCCGATTTCAGATACCCGTACGCATTATGGCCGCTGACTAAAATGGTGGCGCTTTTCACGCCAGCTTCATCACCAGCGAGAAAATCCATGGTCTCCACTTTATAGCCGCCCTTTTCCGCCCAGCGCACATACATGCGCAGCAGCATTTGCGCCCAATCTTGGGCTTCCGTGCCGCCCGCGCCGGCATGAAGCGTCAAAATAGCATTATTGGCATCATACTCTCCCGCCAAAAGCAGCGTCAACTGCAGATGCTCCAGCTCCTGCTTAAGCTGATTCAACGAAGATTCCACTTCCGGGTACAGGCTTTCGTCCTTCTCCTCCATACCCAAATCCCAAAGCACTTGCATATCTTCATAACGACTTTCCAGCTTCCGGTAGGTTTCGCAAGTGTCCTTCAACGCCGTCGTTTCCCTCATCAACTGCTGCGCCTTCTCCGGATGATCCCAGAAATCCGGCGCTCCCATTTCATATTCCAGTTCGGCGATCTTTTCCTCTTTGACAGCTACGTCAAAGAGATCCCCTCATTTCCTCTAGCGTTTCTCCAACACGGACGATCTCCACCCGTAAATCTTCCAATAACATGCCTTCAGCCCCTTTAAGATAATAATAGTATTAACAGGAGTAATCGGAGTAGAGGGAGGGCTCGAAATAGGGTTATGTGTATTTTTTATATTAAAACCGTACTCCATAGCCCTCACTTTACTCCCTCTACTCCTGTTCAAAATACCGTACTCTTACATTCCCTTGTTCACCGAGAACTCATTAATCGCTTTATCGATCTCCTGCACCAGAGTCTCCGGCAGGCCCTCGATATCTACATTTAAGAAGCCGCGCACAATCGTCGCCGTAGCCTCGTCCTCATTCAAGCCGCGCGCCATAAGATACTCGATCTCTTCCGGCGCAATCTTGCCCACCGCCGCCTCATGGCTGAGCTCAGCATTGTCGGTTCGCGCCTCCAGCTCCGGAATGGCGTGAATCACGCCTTTCGGATGCAAAATCAAGCCGTTGCACTCTAGATGCGCCTTGCTTTCCGGGGCCTTGCCCAACAGATGGCCGCGATTAATAATAATGCCCCCTGTGGACAGCGTTCGCGCCACAATCTCGCCGCGCACTCCGGGAGCTTCTAGAATCACCCGGCCGCCGATATCCATATGCGCTCCTTCGGGAGCCACTATAACGGAATTCAGCCGCGCCACCGCGCCCCGACCTACCAGACGTGTCGTCGGATACATCTGAATATCCTTTACCCGCTGCAAGCAGATGTAATTCGACAAATACGTGCCGCCCTCTTCGACGATTACACCAGTCCGCGGCCGTACAGCCACTTCTTCTCCCCAGCGGTGAATCATGGTAAA
>NZ_JAQUZF010000132.1:0-6265 GCF_028691475.1 Anaeromusa sp. | reverse complement strand
TTTGTGCAAATTCACTTTACCATAACAGATAGGTGTTTTTCTATATTTCAAGGCCTATATTGAAAATAAGATGACCTTAGAAACAGCAAGACTTAAGAGATGTTTTTAAGGTGCGAAAGTTGAGTTACCATCATGGTATAGACAAAAAATTGTTTAAAGAAGGCGACTTTGATAAGGACAAAGGACAGTATGGCATACCAAACAGCGAAGAACAAGCGATAAAGGCCGTAGATGTCAGAACTCCAAAGACCGTAGTAACGCAGCAGGATCATGCCGGCCAGTTCCAAGAGCAGGATCAAGGCGTACAGCAGGCATACTGTGCGCAGGGGCAGACGCAGGTTTTTTAAAAAAGGGTAGTAGCGCAGGATGCTAAAAGGAACTATGGATAAAATCAAATATAGGCAAGCTAAAACTGTTTCAATCATAATGCTCGTCGTCACTGTTCCTGGTGGTCGCAAAAAGATAGTCTAAGTAGCGCTGTTTAAGCGTTTGCCTGTCATTTTTGCGGATAGGGATGAGGTGCTGGCCGTGAACAGTGAACTGTGTATCCTCCATTCGGGTAATGTAACTCATGTTTACCAAATAGCTGCGATGGCAGCGTAAAAATAGGCTCACAGGAACCTGTCGTTCGATTTCATCCAAGGGAGTATAGGTTTGAATGGTGTTGGTTTTCGTATGTATCAAGCACAGCTTGTCATAGATCTCGGCGAATATAATCTCGTCTACGTTGCAGCGTACTTCCAGCCGTTGTGATCGTACGGTGATATACGCAGGCTCTTTTTTTTGGAGGCGCGTCAAACGTTGGAATACTGTGTCTAGTTGCGCTGCGGTAAGGGGTTTCAGGAGGTAGTGAAGGGCGTTAACGCTAAAGCCCTCTACGGCGTGTTCCGGGCTTGTCGTGACAAATACAATGGCGCAGTCTTCATCTTGTTCGCGTATTGTGCGGGCCGTTTCCACGCCGTTGATTTGTTTCATGTAGATGTCTAGAAATAGTAGCTGGTAGCGTCCGGGGACAAAGGCGTGTAAGAAGTCTTCGCCAGTGCTCCATTGGTCTACTGACAGCTCGAGGTTATTATGTTGTCCGTATTCTTCGAGCAGACGGCAGAGCCGTTCTCGGTCTTCGGTTCTGTCGTCGCAAACCGCCAGGTGCAGCAATGCCATCCCTCCTTATGTTTTGTTTTATATATTGTAGCATACTCGTATTGGCAAGAAACAGCGCTTCACGCAACCAAGATGGAGAACAGGACGTTTGGCGGGCCGGGGTAGACTTAGAGGGCTAGAAGGAGATAGAGCGCAAAGCAAGACTCTGGGGTTGCGAAAGGGAACGCAAGAGGCCGCGGGGCTGATTTTTAACAGGAGTAGAGTGAGTAGAGGGAGGGTTCGGCGGAGTTATAAGATTTAACGAGGACTCGCGGAAGGGTACGCAGGAGGAGTATTAAAATTTGGCAGAATTTTGATTTTAGCAGGGAACTGTATTAGCAAGAGCGAAATCTTCCCTTGTCAAGGATGATAAATCGCGGCAACGCGAAGGAGGAAGCACATGGAAGTTACAGATGAACAAAAACGAGATTTAGCCCGGCGGATGCTGGAAATTATGGAAACGATGGAAGAGGCGCTGCAGTACATGCGGGCACAGCTGGATGAACTGAAGCTGGAAGCGGGGAAAGAGCTCTTCAGCGATTTCGCCATGGCTGCGGGGCGTTTAACGGAATTGCTGCCGGAATTTTTCGTGGAAGAGCGCAAAGAACAGTTAGTGCAAGTATTGCGAGACTTGCGAGACGCTATTTCCGGTATGCAGGACTCGTTTGCTGAAGGGGAACTGCCGCAGATGAAACAGGTGCTGGCGCAGGCGCTGCTGCCGGCGTTTACAGCTTGGCGCGAGGAAGCAAGAGAGCTGTTGCTGCCTTGGGCGGCGGTTTGAGTAGGGGAATAGGAGTTACGGTTTACGCAGAGTAACAGAGGAACAGAGGAAGGCCAGAGAAGATTTTAAGCAAAGGGCGTATGAGAAACTTTGCAGTATGATGTTCTTTACTTTTCTTCTGTTCCTTTTTTTGAGGGTAACCTTCCGGCGGGCCTGCTATGGATGTCGGATGTTTTCCCTTAAAGACCCGGAGAGATTGCCGCGCTGGCGCTCGCAATGACCCGTAAGCCATCTTGGCGCTGTCGTTGCGAGGAGCGCAGCGACGCGGCAATCTCTCTGCAAATATTTTTTTCGGGTTTTCTTGTTTAAATCTCTGGATTTCCTCTGGCCTTTCTCTGTTACGCTGTGTTCCGTTTCGTTCTCTTAACTCTCCTGGAGGTGTGGCCTTATGCGCAAGGTAGTGATTTTAGGCGCCGCAGGACGCGATTTTCATGTTTTTAACACTTGTTTTCGTAATGATGCCGATAGTCGGGTAGTGGCATTTACGGCGACGCAAATACCGGATATTGCAGGCAGAAGGTATCCGCCGTCGTTGGCGGGGCGCTTCTATCCGCAGGGCATTCCCATTGTGCCGGAGGAAGAACTGGAAGCGCTGCTTCGAGAGCAAGCGGTGGATGAGGTTGTTTTTGCGTACAGCGATGTTTCACATGAAACGGTGATGCATGCAGCGTCAAGGGTCTTGGCTTCTGGAGCGGATTTTCGCCTTTTGGGTCCGGCACGGACCATGCTGCAAGCGTCTAAGCCTGTTATTGCCGTATGTGCTGTGCGGACTGGCGCGGGCAAAAGCCAGGTTTCGCGCAAACTGGCGTCTTGGCTGAAGGAATGGGGGCTGCGGGTGGCTATTGTACGCCATCCCATGCCGTATGGAGAGTTGGAGCGCCAGCGCTGTCAGCGCTTTGCTACTGTGGAGGCTTTGCAGCGCGCTCGCTGTACGGTGGAAGAACGCGAGGAATATGAACCGCATCTGGCGGCAGGGCACATTGTTTATGCGGGCGTAGATTACGGAGAGGTTTTGGAGGCGGCCGAAGCGGAGGCGGAGGTGCTTCTTTGGGACGGCGGCAATAATGATTTCTCTTTTTTTCAGCCAGACTGGCTGGTTGTGGTAGCCGATCCTTTGCGGCTAGGTCACGAGCGTTCGTATCATCCAGGAGAAACCAATTTGCGCATGGCGGATACGGTGCTGATCAACAAAGTGGACAGCGTTTCGCAGCAAGAGGTGGCGTTGCTGCAAGCTTCGATTGCAGAGGTCAACTCCAAGGCGAGGGTGGTGTTGGCGGCTTCCCCGCCTCGTTTGGACCGTGGCGACGAGCTAAGGGGTAAACGGGTGGTGGTGGTGGAAGACGGGCCTTCTGTGACGCACGGCGGCATGCCCTATGGCGCGGGTCTGCTGGCGGCTCGCGCTGTCGGCGCTCAAATTGTGGAACCGTGGGAGTGGACCGGAGGTTCCTTGGCGCGGGCGCGGGAGTTGTATCCGCATTTGCAGCAGGTCCTGCCGGCGCTGGGCTATCAGCCGGAGCAACTGGCGGAACTGGAGACGGCGTTGAATGCCGCAGCCTGCGAGGCCATTGTCTCGGCTACGCCCAGTCGTTTGGAGAGGCTGCTTCATTTGAATAAGCCGTTGTATCAGGTTTACTATGACTTGGAAGAGCGTCCAACAGGAGTTTTACACGATCTTCTTCGGGAAAATGTGCAAAAATGGAGCGAAACAGGGCGGATTCGGGACGTATTTACCGGTAGAATTTAGTTTTTTTTTGTGGGTTAGCAGGAAAAGTGATGAAAAATAAGGAAAACAAACATAATCCGACAGCGACTAGCTGGAAAGGAGAAGGTGAGAATGCAACAACGCGTAGCAGCACTCATCGTAAAAAAAGGCAAGGTATTAATTGCGCGGCGCAGCGAGGGCCGTACACAGGCAGGTTTATGGGAATTTCCCTGGGGGACTTGCAACCAGGATGAAGCGCCAGAAGCGTGCTTAGAGCGGAATTTTGTAGACGTTATGGGTCTAAATGTATCGATTGGAGGACGCTTTGCCTTGCGCTCCTATGGGGACCTGCGTTTGTTGGCTTATTGGGCGCAGTGGCAGGAGGGGAATTTTTCACTTTCCGGTCATGATGAGCTGGCTTGGGCTGGTCCGGAAGAATTGAGCAGTTATGAATTTATGCCCATGGATGTTTTTTTGGTAGAAAAGCTGATCCGTCAAGGCATGGGAGGTACGGCCAGCGACAGCAAGGCCATAGGGGGATAATAGAAGCTTGCATTTCTTAAACCCTGAGGTTTATTGTTGTTGCTCCGCTATGTTGAGAGGTTAATTTTTAACTAGGTTTAACCAATTTTTAACAGAAAGCACAGGAGCTTTTTATACAATCAAAGTACAGAACTTGGTAACTAAGAATGTATAAGCCTGTAATGGTCGAACTGTTTTGCCCAACGCGACATACGGACAGTAACAATGAGAAGGGGTGTAGGATTGTGAGCGATAAAGTAGTTTTAAAAACGGTGACAAAGCAGACCTTGCAGAGTAAATTGATAGTGCTGTTGGTTCTGTTCGCCTTTTTGTCCGCCGCGCTAGTAGGCGGCGTCAGTACTTACATGAATGTGACGCAGAAAAAAGACAATATTGCCGAAAGCAATCGTGAGCTGACCGGACAAGCGGCTAGCGAAATCGAGCGCTTTATGAGCGATGCCAAAGGCTTGACAGAGGCATTGGCGGCGACGCCGACGGCGCGGAGCATGGATGCGGCGCAAATCAAGGAAATGATTGTAGCGGCGCAGCAGAAAAATGCTTATATGGAATTGATTTATGTTATGGACGCCAGCGGCATGCAGATCGCTAGAACATCCGGCTCCTTGGCCAATCGGGCGGACCGTCCGTATTTCAAAGACGCCATGGCGGGGAAATTGCATTTTAGCGACGCCTATATTTCTTCCTTTACCAAGGCGCCGACGGTGACCATTTCCACCGCGATTCGTGATGCCGCAGGCAAGCCTATCGGTGTTTTTACGGCGGATATCAGTCTGAAATCGCTGTGGGCCATGGCGGAAGCGGTCAAGGTGGGGCAAGGCGGTTACTTAGATATTGTAGATAACAAAGGCAAGCTGTTGGCCCATCCGGATAAGGACAAAGTGCAGCAGAATGAGTCGGTCGCTGACCGGACGTATATCGCGGCGGTGCTGCAGGGACAAAGCGGCAGTCAGGAAGCTGCTTCTACGCGAGGCGAGCAGGCGATGATTTCGTACTCGCCAGCCAAGTCTATCGGCTGGGGGGGTTGTGGCGTATTTGCCTTCCAGCGAGGTGAGCAGCCAGATTTGGACGATTGTGTTGACTATGGCGGGCTTATTGCTGTTGGTGGCCGTTTGTGCGGGGGCAACGGCGGTTTATTCGGCCAAAGGACTGGCCCAGCCGTTGTTGGTGTTGGATGAAGCGGCGGAACGCATGGCGGACGGTGATTTGAGCCGCAGCTTTGAGGTGGATGGCGTAGAGGAAATTATGCATTTGGGCGATTCCATTACCCGGATGCAGCAAAACCTTCATGGTATGATCAAGCAGGTAGCCAGCTCATCGGAACATCTAGCCGCTTCCAGTGAAGAATTGACAGCCAGTGCGGACCAGTCGGCGCAGGCGTCGCAGCAGGTGGCTCAGTCGATTACGGATGTTGCCCATGGCACGGATGATCAGTTAAAGGCGGTACAGCAAGCGGCGCATGGCGTCGAGGCGATGTCCTCTAGAATTCAGGAAGTGGCGGCGAATTTGGGCCAGATGTCGCACTCTTCTACCGAAACGGCGCAGGCCGCTCGGGGCGGCGAAAAAGCCGTGCAAACAGCCGTGAAGCAGATGCAGCTGATCGAGTCTTCGGTCAGCCAGTCGGCGGAAGTGGTAGCGCGTTTAGGCGAACGGTCCCAAGAGATCGGACAAATTGTCGATACCATCAGCGGCATTGCCGGACAGACGAATCTTTTAGCCTTAAACGCCGCCATCGAAGCGGCTCGGGCAGGCGAACAAGGACGCGGCTTTGCGGTGGTAGCCGACGAAGTGCGCAAACTGGCGGAGCAGAGCCAAGAAGCGGCCAAGCGCATTGCGGAGCTGATCAGCGAAATTCAGGGCGATACCCAAAGCGCGGTTGTGGCTATGCAGGATGGCACGCGCGAAGTGGAACGCGGCACGGCGGTGGTGGATGACGCAGGTCATACCTTCACGCAGATTGTCGGCTTGATTGACTCTATGTATCAGCAGGTGCAGCATGTAAGTCAGGCGGCGCAGGAGATTGGCGCGCACAGCCAAGACGTGGTGCAGTCGGTGCAGCGCATTGAGAGCATCAGCCGCGAGACGGCGGGGCATACGCAGAC
>NZ_JAQUZF010000131.1:0-6291 GCF_028691475.1 Anaeromusa sp. | reverse complement strand
TGGCCTGATTCGGCCCCCTATCCACCTTGAACAGAAAACCGTAGAACACCTTGGTACCCTTGTAGGTGAAGATGACCGTATCGCCGACCGAAAACTTTGCCGCCTGCGCAGCGGGGAGCGAAAAATCCAGCGTGGAAGGCCCGTCGTTTAATCCTTCGGCCCAGCTCGCGCTGTAGACCACCTGAGAGACATCGAGATTATTAACTAAAATCATGTTGTTTCCTCCTCATCATGTTGATATAAAAGATGCCCGACCCACGCTTGGCGGGTCGGGCTGTTTTTTTGCGCTTATTCCGAACTCATGCTATTGTCAAAAGCCTCATAAGCGTTGGACATGACGCCGGTTATGGCGGCCTGCTCCTTTTGCTGCTCGGTGAGGAAAGCGCTGTTAGCGTCCCCTTTGATGACTTTGACAATGGCGTCATCTTTGAGTCCGGCAAGATTCAGCGGTCTTGTTCCATTGGTTTCGGGAACAAGATATATTGTGCTGGAATCAGGCACTTCAAAAGCCTTTTTTCCAACCAGCTCATCATATGCGGCCTTAACCTTAAAGCTATCCGGCGCTTTGGGGCGTGTACCGGGTCGGGTGACGCTTGGCACGCCGGATGATTTCACCTGCGCCTTCACGTATTCCACCAGTGAAAGCGTCACCGAATAGATGCCCTGATAGCTGGTTTCATATTTGATATCTCGCAGCAGTGCCAGTTTTGAAAGCCTTTGCTGATCAGAAACGATGATGAGCCGCTGACCGTTTTTGTCGTTGAGCATGTCGCGCAGCTCATCGAGCACTGCGGATGCCTTGCGCCAGCCTTCCTGCCCGAGATTTTGCTGGGTCAGCTCCAGCTTGATGTTCCAGCTTTTAAGCCCTGCATTTTGTGGCATGGTAAAAACGCCGGAACCGATGGCGTCGTGCTCGGTGACGTTGCGCGCGACCGATTCTTCCACCGAGCTGACGCCGTAGAGCGCGCAACCGCCTAAGTAGATTTCGTAAGCCATTTTTTGACCTCCTTATGTAATGAATATGTAGTCGGCTAACTTGAAAAACGACCCGATATTTGCGAGACTATTTTTTGCGCCGCAAGGCAGACGACGAAGACGGGCTGGCGCCTGACGAGGGCACAACGCCCCAGCACGGGAAATAGGCCGAAAGGACGGAGTGGTTTTCAGGCTAATCGGCTATAAAATAGCGCACGCGGCCTGCGGTCAGGCTGTATGCGCTGTTATGGTGCTGTCTGCGTTTCCCGCTCGAGCACTTCGTTGAGCTTGTCCCTAAATTCCGAGAACGTCATGCTGGTGCTCAGCGACTGGATGACAACCTCGCTTTTAATGTGGCGGTCGGCGGGCTTTTCTGCCACCCTTTGCAGCGCGGTGGCCACAGCATCAAGCTTCTTGACAACCTCGTCGTTTCCAACCTTGACCGCTTCGCGCAGGGTGTCCGCTGTCTGGCGGCTGCTGTCTATTTGACTTTGATACTGGTTGTAGTTCGATTCGTCCCCTGCGCCGGTTTTAAAGGGATCTGTCGGGTCGACGACCAGCGGCGGCGCTTTTTCCGCAAGGTCTTCCTCGGCATTGCCTCCGCTAGAAGCGTTAGATGAAGCAGCATCGCCAGAGCCAGCGGTGGCCTTTTCCTGCTTTTTTCCAATGCGTGTTTTAAGTGCCTTGAGTGCAAAAAAGCCGCCCATGGCTACCGTAATCGCACCGATGATGACCGGCAGGGCGGGGCCGGATAACAGACCAGAGAGTAGCCCGATACCCTTGCCCGCAAATCCGGCCATACCTGCTAATTCACCTACCCCTTCCTTTGCACTTTGTATGCTTCCTAATGCCCCCAATCCGCCGGTTAATATATCGCCGCTCTTGGTAATATCACTCTTTTCGCCGCCGCCCAGCTTTTCTAGCAAGGCGGGCAGCTCCTCTGCCTTAGTCAGTATGCCTTGACCATAGTTTGCCAGTGCGGTCAGCTTCTCCACCATGCTGCCGACATTGCCGGAGAGAATATCCAGCAGCAGATATGTAGCCGCTGCCCCCTCGAGCGATGCCGCGTCGTAAAGCTGTTGCTCGCCCAACTGCGCACCGGCAAAACTGCTTTGCAATGACAGTTGGCCCAACATTGCTGAAAAAAGCTGGCTGTGCATTCCGTATGACATCAGCAATGTGCCGTCCAGCAATTGCAGGGTTGTCAATTGATTGTTCATCGAACCCGCAATGGCTTCACCTTGACTTTTAATTTCTGTGATCAGTTCATCCAACTGTAAAATTTTTGAATTTTCATCATCCATTTGTCTTCTCCCTCTTTCTTTTTTGTGTTATGATTAAATTAAAAACAGGAGGTTTTTTTGTGATAAAGATTAAAGTTATTTCTCTACGTTCTCTTCAAGCTTCTGAGCCTAACCAAGAGGATAAAGAGCTAGGCCCTATTGAAAACTTCATTGCGCAGATTGGTTACGAAAATATTAGAGATATTAAAGTCATCTACGTCAGTGGTGGACTTACCTATTACCACATTCTTTATGAAGACGGCTTGCCCTACACCCCCTACGTTGAAGAAGAGCCCAAAAAGAAAGGTATCTTCGGCTAATAACCAACTTTAAAGCGCACAGGAGCGGCCTGTGCGCTTTTTTTAGCCGTGCGCCCAACTGGAAACCTTTGCATTGTCATCATCCATTTGTCTTCTCCCTCTTTCTTTTTTGTGTTATGATTAAATTAAAAACTGGAGGTTTTGTTGTGATAAAGATTAAAGTGTTCACCATTAGCAGCATTGTAGCTTCCAAAGCTATTGGAGAAGATGAAGAGTTAGGACCAATTGAAGACTTTATTATGCAAATAGGTTATGAAAATATTAAGAATATAAAAATACAATCTACTACTACCGGCACGGGCTACTACCACATTATTTATGAAGACGGCCTGCCCTACACCCCGCGCACTACACCCAAGAAAAAGGGCCTATTCGGCTAATAACCAACTTTAAAGCGCACAGGAGCGGCCTGTGCGCTTTTTTTAGCCGTGCGCCCAACTGGAAACCTTTGCATTGTCATCATCCATTTGTCTTCTACCTCTTTCAATTTTGTGGTACTATTAAAGAAAAAATCTGGGAGGTTTCTGATTATGATACGTGTTGAAATGTTTGAAATTCATTTGGAGCGCTCGTGCAATCCGCTTACTAAACATAAAGAATGGGCTCCGATAGAGGCTTTCATTGAAAAAGTTGGTTATCAAAATATTAAGAATATTATTACTACCCCAGGTACCAATGTTTATTCTTACTACTCCATCTTCTACGAAGACGGCCTGCCCTTTACGCCCTATGTTGAAGAAGAGACCAAAAAGAAAGGTATCTTCGGCTAATAACCAACTTTAAAGCGCGCAGGGCTACCTGTGCGCTTTTGTTTTAGCTAACCATTGCATTGCCATCACTCATTTTTCTTCAACTTCTTTCAATCTTGTGGTACTATTAAAGAAAAATCTGGGAGGTTTCTGATTATGATACGTGTTGAAATGTTTGAAATTCATTTGGAGCGCTCTTGCAATCCACTTACTAAACATAAAGAATGGGCTCCAATAGAGGCTTTCATTGAAAAAGTTGGTTATGCCAATGTTAAAAACATTATAGTCGCTCCAAGTACCGCCTATGAATCTTATTACTCCATCTTCTACGAAGACGGCCAGCCCTACACCCCCTATGTTGAAGAAGAGCCCAAAAAGAAAGGTATCTTCGGCTAATGCTACCACCCTGTACCGCCGCCTCCTAAACGGACGGCGGTATTTTTATGTTTTGGCCCAATGCCGTCCTGTGTGACGCCAAACCGATTTTTGTGCTTTTTGCTGTTTTTCGCCTTGACCCCGTTACAGACCGCTATAAAAGCGCCAACACATCAAGCTATTTACCGCTTTATGCCACCGCGCGCGGTGTCGAGCGGCGTCGAACACGTCAGTTTTCAACCTGTTATCGTGCCACAGCCTGTCCGCTTTTTGCGAAAACTGCCGCGTTCCGGCGAATGTTTAGGCAACTTTTTGTCGAACGGCTGAGTTTTCAACATTGTCTGAGCGTTTTGCCGTCGTATAACCGCAGATTAGTGCCGTCGCATCCGTCTACGGGTTCGTTCGGCGGATTCACGCTGTTCATCCTGTTCGGTGAGGTCACAGGCGAGCAGAAAAGCCTGTTCCTCGTTTGAGAGCCTCATGAATTCATTCGGGAGGATGCCGTGTCGTGAAAAGGCGAGGTAGGCGCGATAGCTCATATCGTCGCCGCCCCGCCTCAGGAGTTTTTTGCTTCATCTACCAGCTCATAAAAGTTATTGACCTGCTGGTGCTTAAAGTAGCAGGCCAACAGCACCCCAAGCTGCGCCGCATCCAGCAAGGATTTTAGCGCCTCGGCGGGGTCGAGGATGGTTCTGCCCTCCTTCTGCGAGAGGCCGCGCAACAGCTCGGCGTCGCTCAAATTTGGGGTGACGAGGCTTTTCGCTAGCAGGGCGAGGGTTGTTTCCTCCTGACCGCGACCCTCATAGTAGCTGCGCACCTCACAAAGCTCGCGTGCTGAAAGGGTTCGCATCTCCCACACAAGGGGTGCGCCGTCCTCACCGACAAAATCCTCCGAGAGGATAAAGCGCATGTTGGGTTTCTTCTTGGGGTTTAAGAATGCTTCGAGGTTTTTCATAATTTTTTCTCCTTATAATTTGAATTTTTTCTTTATATTTGATGTGGCTTGTAATATGTGGTAAAATATTTGAAAAGGTTCTTATGGAGGGATTTTACATGGTGCGGATGCAACTGTTTTTATTGAATCTCAAGGTGTTCGATTTAACCAACTACGACGAGCTTTTAAAAAGCGGCGCCGTCACCAAGGGCAAGGAGCGTTACGCCCAAAAGCTGGAGTTGCGCAAAAAAGAAATGGCACCTGTTGAGGCGTTCATCGCCGAGGTGGGCTTTCAGAACATCCGCAAAATCGCGGTCGCGCCCGGCGGCGAGGGCGTTATGACTTACACGATTTTTTATGAGGACAACCTGCCGGGGTGATTTCATCCTGCGCGCCAAGGGGGAACGGCTTTGCCGCTCCCCCTTTTTGATGCTGTTACCCCGCGTTTATTGCCAACCTTTTCCTTTGGTGCTAGAATGGTAAAAAACATAGCGGAGGTTTTTAATATGATACGAATGAAAATATTTAAGATTGACCCAGGAAAATTTGATATGGCTTATATTGATCAAAATTTAAGAGAAGATCAAAGCGAAAAGGGCAGAGCAAAGTACAAGAAAGAATTAGAAAAACACGAAAAAGAGTTATCTCCCATAGAAAATTTTATAGCAGATATCGGCTATGATAATATTCGAAGCATAAAATCTGCGATGGGTGCATTGGCATATGTAGTGTATACCATCTTCTACGAAGACAATGGACAAGGCCGCAGGTAGCCGCCCCCCTTCGCATTGCCACCCTTCTAAAAATATATCGGAGGTTTTACTAATGATACGAATGAGAGTTTTTATGATCGACCCCCTGAAATTTGATTCAGTCAGTTCAGACGAATATCTAAAAAGCAAGGGGGAGAAGGGATTAGAAAAATATAATCAAAAAATGGAAACGCGAGAAAAAGAAGTGGAGCCAATAGAGAACTTTATAGCTGAGATTGGCTTTGAAAATGTACGAAGCATAATCACCTCGACGGGCAGTCCCAGCTATTTAGCTTATACAATTTTTTACGAGGACATTAACCTAGGCCGCAGATAGCCGCCCCCTTCGCATTGCCAGCCTTCTACAAATATATCGGAGGTTTTTACTAATGATACGAGTGAAAATATTTAAGATTGACCCAGGAAAATTTGATATGGCTTATATTGATCAAAATTCAAGAGAAGATCAAAGCGAAAAGGGCATAGCAAAATACAAGAAAGAATTAGAAAAACACGAAAAGGAGTTAGCTCCCATAGAAAATTTTATAGCTGAGATTGGTTTTGAAAATGTACGAAGCATGATCTCCTCAACGGGTAGTCCCTATTATTTAGCTTACACCATCTTCTACGAAGACAATGGTCAAGGCCGCAGATAAATGAGTATAAACCGTAGGGTAAATTCCTGCGGTTTTGCTTTACTCCACTGTTTCTAGATCGCGAAGCAACGTTTCATTAAGCATATCCTTAAACTCCGAGAGCGTCGCATGGGTTTTAAGCGTGTTGATGACAATCTCGCTTTTTACGTTGCGGTCAGCGGGTTTGTCGGCTACTCTGCGCATCACGTCGGTCAGCTCGCTAAGCTGGGCAATCAGCTTGCTGTCCCCCCTGTCTTGCCGCATGGCA
>NZ_JAQUZF010000130.1:0-6341 GCF_028691475.1 Anaeromusa sp. | reverse complement strand
AACCACAAACTGCCGGCGAAAATTGTGGCCAAGCTGGAATACTTCAATCCTCTGGGCAGCGTGAAGGATCGAGCTGCTTACGCCATGATTGCGGATGCAGAGTCAAAAGGCCTTGTGGACAAGGATACGGTCATTATCGAACCGACCAGCGGCAATACCGGCGTAGGCCTGGCTTTCGTGGCGGCGGCGCGCGGCTATACGCTGATTTTAACGATGCCGGAGACCATGAGTATTGAACGGCGTCTGCTTCTTTCAGCGTTAGGCGCCAAGGTCGTCTTGACTCCCGGTGCGGAAGGCATGAAAGGCGCGATTCGCCGCGCGGAAGAACTGGCCGCCGAACACGGCAAAGCCTTTATTCCGCAGCAGTTCAAAAATCCTGCTAATCCTGCGATTCACAGGACGACAACGGCCGAGGAAATCTGGGCTGACACGGACGGTCAGGTGGATGTGTTTGTGGCTGGCGTCGGCACTGGCGGTACGGTGACCGGCGTCGGGGAAGCCCTGAAGGCGAAAAACCCCAACATTCATATTGTGGCGGTAGAACCGGCGGAGTCTCCGGTGCTTTCCGGCGGCGCAGCAGGACCCCATAAGATTCAAGGCATTGGCGCCGGCTTTGTGCCGGACATCTTAAATACCGGCGTGGTGGATGAGATTTTCCAAGTGCCAGGAGCCGACGCGTTTGCTACTTCTCGTGAACTGGCGACAACCGAAGGCTTGCTGGTGGGGATTTCTTGCGGCGCTGCGGTTTATGCGGCTGCGCAGCTGGCCAAGCGGCCGGAGTTTGCCGGTAAGACCATTGTAGCGCTGTTGCCGGACACCGGGGAACGCTATCTCTCAACGCCTCTTTTCCAGAGCGAACAGTAAAAAAATTATTTGTGAAAAAAGTAGAGACTGACTTGTAATTTTGGCTTGTAGGCCGGCCCTAGCCATGCTACAATGACCAAAGAACCAGGGCGGTATCCTTTTGGGGAACTGCACCGCAGACAGCCAGCTTTGCCGACAATTTCATCAGGCTTTTTTGCCGCTTAGATCCTACGGGACTGAGACGCCAAAGCCGTTCTGTCTGCCGTACTATGCCTTCCGGGTTTCCGGGAGGCTTATTTTTTTGAGGAGAGTGGTTTTTATGAAACAGGTCACAACGGTGGAAGAACTGCGTCAATTGGTAGGCGGAGCGCGCCGAACGGGGCAAAGTGTTGCGTTAGTTCCTACGATGGGCTATTTGCACGCAGGGCATTGTACGCTGATGCAGCAGGCTAAAAAAGAAAATGGCCTGGTCGTAGCCAGCATTTTCGTGAATCCCTTGCAGTTTGGCGCCGGCGAGGATTTTGCCGTGTATCCGCGCGATTTAGAGCGTGACGCGGCCGCCGCTGCAGCGTCAGGGGTGGATGTGCTGTTTACTCCCTCGGTAGAAGAAATGTATCCCCAAGGGTACGAAAATATGAAAACCTTAGTAACTGTGAGCGGCGTCAGCGAAGGGCTGTGCGGCGCGTCTCGCCCCGGCCATTTTCAAGGTGTGGCGACAGTAGTGGCCAAGCTTTTTCATCTGGTTCAGCCGGATCGTGCGTATTTTGGGCAGAAGGATGCGCAGCAAGTGGCGGTCATTCGACAAATGGTGATGGATTTGAACTGGCCGGTGGACATTGTGGCGGTGCCGATTGTGCGCGAAGCGGACGGTTTGGCTTTGTCTTCGCGCAATGTATATCTTTCGCAAGCGGAACGTACAGCGGCGTTAGTGCTGTCGCGGGCGCTGCAGAAGGCCCAAACTCTTTTGCAAGCCGGGGAACGGCGCAGCGCCTCCGTGGAAGCTGCGGCAAAAGAGGAGCTGGCTCAGGAGGCTTTGGCAGCAGTGGAGTATGTGATGTTGGTGGATGCGGCCAGCATGCAGCCGGTGGCCGAGATCAAACAGCCGGTGGTATTGGCTCTGGCTGTGCGCATCGGCAAGACAAGACTGATTGATAATTTACTGTGGGAGGAATGCTAAGATGATGCGACATATGTTTACTTCTAAACTGCACCGGGCGACGGTGACCGAAGCCAACTTAAACTATATGGGGAGTATTACCATTGACGAAGATCTTGTAGATGCTGCGGGCATGTACCTTCATGAACGGGTGCAGATTGTCAACAACAATAATGGCGCTCGTTTGGAAACCTATATTATTCCCGGACCGCGCGGCTCCGGCGTTGTCTGTTTGAATGGCGCCGCCGCCCGCTGGGCTCAGCCGGGGGATGTCGTGATTATTATGGCCTACGCTTGGATGGAGGAGGCCGAGGCGCGGACCCATGTGCCCAAGGTTGTTTTTCTGGGCGAAGGAAACCGTATTGAATCCATCAAAGGCGCAGAGCAGCATGGTGAAATCGGTTGATTGACAATGAAGAGACCCGTAGTTTATGATGTAAGAATGAATACATCGGAAACTGGGAGGTCGAGGTTTTGCGAGCGCGAATACTAAAGCTGCTGCGGCAGCAATCCCAGGATTATCTATCCGGGGAAGAGATCAGCCGGCAACTAGCGGTCTCTCGTACTGCTGTGTGGAAACACATTCAGGAATTGAAAAATCACGGTTATGAAATTGAAGCGCATCCGCGCAAGGGGTATCGCTTGAAAAGCCGTCCGGACTTATTATTGCCAGAAGAAATTAGAGCTGGCCTGGCTACACAGCTTTTGGGCAAGCATATTGTGCATTTTTATGATACTTCTTCTACCAATAATGAAGCCAAGCGTCTAGCGGCGGATGACGCTGTTGAAGGAACGATTGTCGTATCAGAGGCGCAAACATTGGGGCGGGGACGTTTGAATCGCGGTTGGTTTTCTCCTCCCGGAGGCGGTGTCTGGGTATCTGTCATTCTTCGGCCTCCGTTCCCGCCGCAAGAAGCTCCGAAATGCACGCTTATGGCGGCGGTAGCGACCGTAGAGGCGATTCGTGAGGCCAGCGGTCTTAATTGCGGCATTAAATGGCCTAACGACATTCTCTGGCAGGGGCGGAAGCTGGTGGGCATTCTTACGGAAATGAGCGCAGAAATGGATGCCATTAATTTTGTAGTACTGGGCATCGGTATTAACGTGAGCTTGCAGGAAAGCGATTTTCCTGAAGAGTTACGGAACATAGGCGCTTCCGTGTCCATGGGAGCCGAGCGCGAAGTTTCCCGCGTAGAGGTGCTGCAAAAGCTTTTAGAACGTTTGGAGTATTGGTACCAAGTGGTGAAACAAGAAGGCTTTGAGCCTGTTTTGGAAGCTTGGCGGCGCGAGTCGGTTACCCTGGGGCAGCCGGTCCGCGTGCTGGCTGGCGAGGAAACCTATGATGGCGTGGCGGAAGAACTGGCAGAAGACGGTTCTCTCTTAGTGCGCACGGAAAATGGCTTGCGGCGCGTACTGGCGGGAGATGTGTCGCTGCGCCTGCAAGGGTAGATCGTTAAAAATGGAGGAAGAAATCACATGCTACTAGTGATTGACATTGGCAATAGCAATATCGTTCTGGGAGCCTATGAAGGAAAAACCATGCAACATCACTGGCGGGTTTCGACAGACCGCCAGAAAACCGGTGATGAGTACGGCATGCTGTTGAATAATTTATTTCATTATTCCGGCTTGACGATGAAGGATATTACTGCTGTTATTATCTCCTCGGTAGTGCCGCCGATTATTGTGCCTTTTGTCCGGATGTGCCGGCGTTACTTTAACGTAGATCCCCTTGTTGTGGGCCCTGGCATCAAAACCGGCATTTGCATTAAATACGAAAATCCTCGCGAAGTCGGCGCTGACCGTATTGTCAACGCTGTGGCCGCCTATGAAATGTTTGGCGGTCCGCTGATCATTATTGATTTTGGCACGGCCACCACCTTCTGCGCCATCGCCGACAACGGCGACTATTTAGGAGGCGCTATTTCTCCAGGCATTGGCATTTCCACAGAAGCGCTGTTCCAACGGGCGGCCAAGCTGCCGCGTATCGAGTTGGTGCAGCCGAAACAAGTGATCTGCCGCAATACGGTAAGCAGCATGCAATCGGGGATTATCTTCGGTTTTACGGGCCAAGTTGATGAAATCGTTCGGCGTATGAAGGAAGAACTCGGCAGCGACGCCTATGTAGTAGGAACTGGCGGCTTGGCGAATCTTATTGCGCAGAACTCAACCACCATTAATGTAGTAGAACATTTCTTGACACTGGAAGGACTACGCATACTCTATGAACGGAATTCCTAAACTGACGATTGGCGGGCTTGTGCTCGCCAATCCTGTTATTTTGGCCCCTATGGCCGGTGTAACGGATTTACCATTTCGCCTCTTATGCAAGGAATCAGGCTGTGGCTTGGTTGTGTCGGAAATGATCAGCGACAATGCTTTGCTTTTTGACAATGACCGCACCTTGGAAATGCTGCGCATGGAACCGGCGGAGCGTCCGGTAGCCATGCAGATTTTTGGTTCTAATCCGGAGCTGATGGCGCAGGCGGCGCAAAAGGTGGAAGCTGCAGGCGCGGATATTATTGATATTAATATGGGCTGTCCGGCGCCGAAAATTGTCAAAAATGGCGAAGGTTCGGCGTTGATGCGCCAGCCCGAATTGGCGCAGCGCATTTTGCGCGCCGTTGTAGCGGCGGTAAAAGTCCCGGTGACCGTGAAAATCCGCAAAGGATGGTCAGACAAAGAAGCTAACGCTGTAGACATGGCTCGTCTGGCGGAAGATGCCGGCGTAGCGGCGGTAGCCGTACACGGACGGACGCGCGAACAATTTTATGAAGGTAAAGCGGACTGGAATAGTATTCGCGAAGTCAAAGCGGCTCTTACTATCCCGGTAATCGGCAATGGCGACATCTGGAGTCCTGCGGATGCGAAGCGCATGCTGGAGGAAACCGGCTGCGACGGCATTATGATTGGGCGGGGCTGCCAGGGCAACCCATGGCTGTTTCGCGATATTTTAGCGTATTTGCAAACGGGTGTTGTGCCGCCAGCGCCGTCCTTAGAAGAACGGCGCCGGTTTATTTTGCGCCACTTGGATATGTTGATCTCCTTGAAGGGAGAATATGTCGCCGTTAGGGAGATGCGCCGCCATGCGGCCTGGTATACGAAAGGCGTGCGCGGCGCGGCTAGATGGCGGCAGTTGTTGAATCAAGCGCTTTGTCGTGATGATTTTGAGCGTTTGCTGGAGGAAATGCTAGCAGCGGAATTGTCTGCTGCAAACGGGGGCTGACCATGAGTGACAGCATGATTTTATTTCCGCTAATGAGCGGTGTTTTACCGCGCCCGGGAGGCGGGCGGGCCCAGGGGATTTTTTTACCGGATCAAGGCGGTAATTGGCTGGCAAGGCTCGCAGGAACCCGTAATAATCTGCTTCTTTGCCCTTGGCTGAATGATGAGGAGCGCTTGTATCCAGTAGGGGTGTCGGCTCGCGTACTGGAGGTGGAAGCGCAGCCTGCTTTTGACGAGGATGGTCAGGCAGTGACCGTCTTTTTGGCGACCTTAGAAGGTCAGGAATTTATGCGCTGGCATTCTTTCCGAGGCAGTCAAGACCTGGTCTTAGCCGAAGGCGTGGAGACTGTGCCGCTACGGCAGATGCGCAAAAAGTATCCGGCTATTTCCGGGGCGGGCTGGCAGCCTGCGGGCGGGTATACAGAGTTTCGAGGGCATGAGGATCTGCCGGTAACAATATACGGACTGGACGTGGAAACAGGACGAGAGGTTTCCATTACGGCCAATCTGGGCGGACTGGTAACTTCGGAGCAGGCGCACACTATCGAGCATGGTATTATACGCGCCTTGCAGCAAGCTGGCTTGTGCACGGTTCGTACGTTGCTCAGCGCCATAACCCATGAGACGGAAGAGCTGAAGTGGTCAGTAGAGGCGGGCATTCGGTTTGCGATGCCTGAAATTTTGGGACAGACGCAAGGCGGAGCTTGCGGCAATCCCATGACCTATTTGGCTCAGGCTTACTTTAGCGAGACGTTTCTGGAACAGCTCGAGTCGGGAGAAAATGCCGCTGATGCAGTGGCAAAAGCGCGCAAAAGCGCCATGTCTCAGGTGATGGAAGATCTGGATTTGACCGGAGATCCCCAGCTTAGAGCGTTAGAGGGGTTGAAGAAGGGGATGAGTCATGATGACACGCCGCTGCCAGTGGCTGTGTGCAAACGAGTGCTGCAGCGCTTCCCTTTTTCTCCTTGGGGTTGACTTGCTATATTGACGAAGCCGACCTTTGGGCCTATAATATTGTCCAATAGCATAAAGAAGTTTTAAGTGTCAAGGCAAACTTGACACTCTTTCTATTGTTTTGTAGTAATGCCGTTGGTTGAAGCAAGTATAAAACAGAAGGAGCGCGAAACATGGCGGAAAAACAGACCATTCTTACAGA
>NZ_JAQUZF010000129.1:4986-6347 GCF_028691475.1 Anaeromusa sp. | reverse complement strand
ACCGAACTTCCCTATTAAGCCCCTTAGGGACACCTGCTCCACTTATTTATATTTTCTTATCCCAACTATAACAAAGGAGCCTGCCGCCGTCAAGAAAGAAAGGCAAGACGGCAACAAGCTTCCAGTAAACAGCAAGAACAAACGGGAAGAAGTCTTTAATTAGCAAGGGGGACTTTCAGAGCCTCCGCGATAGCCTTTTGCGCCTTCCTTGCCTCCCTTGTTAAAGGGAGGTGCCGCCGCAGCGGTAGTGGGATTCGTGCTCCTGTTAAAAACCATAACCCTCATGCGAACCCTCAGGTTCTCCGCTTCTCTTGTTCAATCCTAACTCCGTCGAGCCCTCACGCGACTCCAGTTCTCTTATTCAATCTCCGCTGCCGCCACGCCAGCCAAAGCGCTCCTGTCAAAAGGAACCCAGTTATTCCAATCACGCCCGCCCAGCCGGCGCTGGCCAGAAAAACACCGCTCCCCGTACCTATCACGCTGGCGCCAGCATAATAAAAGAGCAAATACAGCGAGGCCGCCTGCGCCTTATCGCCGCGGCACAAGCGCCCCACCCAGCCGCTGGCTGTCGCATGGGTGGTAAAAAAGCCGCACGTAAACAAGCCCAGCCCGCCGAGTTTAAATAGCAGCGGAGTCCCCAGCGAAAACAGCGCCCCTCCCAGCATCATCAATAAGCCTGCCACCAGCACAGGACCCGGGCCGCGCCTGTCTACCTGACCGCCGGATACCATGGAGCTAACCGTCCCCAGCAAATATAACAGAAATACCGCTCCCACTTGACTTTGACTAAAAGAATACGGCGCCGCCAACAATATATAGCCGATATAGTTGTACAAAGCTACAAACGAGCCTAGCGCTACAAAGCCAACAATATATAGAGGAAGAATGCCCGGCGTCTTTAGCAAAGAGGGCAGCGCTGCCAACAGACCGGCCTGCTTTGCTGCGGTACTGCGGCGGCTTTGCGCCTTCGGCAGCAGCCAAAAGAAGCAAATCGCCAAAAGCAGACAGAATCCGCCCATCACCAAAAGTGCCGTCCGCCAAGACATAAAGTCCGAGAGAAGGCTTACCAAAAGACGTCCGCCCAAACCGCCAATAGACGTACCGGCAATATAGATGCCCATAGCCAGCCCCACGCCGGACGGCTCAAACTCTTCATTGACATACGCCATAGCCGCCGCGGGAAACGCCGCCATCAACATGCCTTGTAAAGCCCGACAGACTAAGAGCAGCTCAAAGTTTGGGCTGCAGCCGGATGCAATCGCCAGCAGCGACGCACCCAACATAGCCGACAACATGGTTGGTTTGCGCTGCAGCCGGCTGAACACCGCCGCCAGCGGTAAAAGAGCCAGCGCCATAGCGCC
>NZ_JAQUZF010000129.1:1898-4886 GCF_028691475.1 Anaeromusa sp. | reverse complement strand
GAAAGGAAGATGACCTTGGATTTGCAGCAACTTTACGCGTTTCGCACCATTGCCGCTTTGGGCCACATGACCCAGGCCGCCAGCCAGTTGGCGCTTTCCCAGCCAGCCTTGAGCCGTTCTCTGGCCCGTTTGGAGGAAGAACTAGGGTTTCCGCTTTTCCACCGCTGTCATAAACGCCTGGAGCTGACGCGCAGCGGACGTATTTTTCTAGAACATCTGGATCAAGGCCTGCAAAGAATTGAAGCCGGACGGCAACAAGCGCTAGACCTCATTCATCCGGAACGCGGCAGCGTCAGTCTTTCTTTTTTGCATTCTCAAGGCACGCATCTGGTACCGGAGCTGCTGCAGCAGTTTCGCCGCCTGCATCCACAGGTGCATTTCCGGCTCTACCAAAACAGCACCGCCGCTCTTTTGGAACAGCTCCATAGCGGCGGCACGGATTTATGCCTTTGCTCCTTCGCTGCGCCGCCACCTTATCTAGCCTGGCGCCCGCTTTTTGAGGAAGACATCTTTGTCGCCGTTCACCGTGAGCATCCCTTGGCGCAGCAGGAAAGCTTATCCTTACAGGACATTGCCTCAGAACCCCTGATTACCTTCAAGCCCAACTACGGCCTGCGCCTGTTAGCGGATCGCTTGCTGCAGCAAGCTGGCGTTCAGCCGGAAATCACCTTTGAAGGCGAAGAAATCATGACCGTCGCCGGCCTGGTAGAAGCCCGCCTGGGCGTTGCTCTCATCCCCCATTTAGCAGGCCTGGAGCACCTGCATTTGGCATTTCTACCTGTCAAAGACACTCCCTGCCGCCGCACCATCGGCCTCGCGTGGCACAAAGAACGCTATCTATCCCCGGCGGCGCTGAAGTTCCGAGACTTCGTGCTGGAAAATAGAGTACGAAATTAAACAAGAGTAGAGGGAGTAAAGGGAGGGCTAGACTGAAGAAAAATGAAAAGAAAATCAAACAATGGTTCAAGAGAACCGTCCCCCTGAACCAAAGAAGAGTACGTACCAAATTTATAAGGAGCCGCTGCTTTAATGAGCGCTCCGGCGACGGCACGTGATGTACCTAGGGTCGGCGCGACAGTGCTGGATGCACTTAGTGTCCCGAGTGCCATGGAAGGCACAAACGAGGGACCGCTAAGGATTGCATAGCAACCGACGTCTTTCCGAGGTCAGACGCGAAAGAAAACGGAGGAATAGCGGCGCTATGCCGAGGCTTTCTAACAAAGTCTGACGAAAAAAAGATTGATTTATCGCGAGATGCACATAAAGCAGCGGCTCCTTACTAGAAAGCGCCTGCTGTAAAGACTAAGCGTGCGCCCAATCCGAACAGGCAGAACGCCAGCAAAGACAAAATAGCCTTTGACTTCACTTTCAGGGACATTTTTGCGCCAATTTGTGCGCCCAATACCGCGCCGACGCCGATCATCAAGGCTTCCTTGATCAGAATGTTGTGCAGCAAGAAATGCGAAAACACGCCGACCATCGAGGAAATCGCCAGCACAAAATGCGAGGTCGCTGTCGCAATATGCGCCGGAAACGCCAGCAAATAGACCATGGCCGGCACATGGATAATGCCGCCGCCAATGCCTAGAATGCTGGATAAAAACCCTACGCACAAACTAAGAAGCACGCCGGCGGTACGATTGTAATTCTTAGGTACTTCAGTTCCCTTATTCGGCGCGCCTTTAGAATGATTGCGCCAAAACATCAGCGCCGCCATGACCATCAGCGTCGCGCCAAAGAATACTTTGAATTCCGCTTCCGGGATGTACTTTACCGCGTAGCTGCCGAAAAACGCCCCTGGCAGCGTAGCCAAAGCAAACCGAATACCGGCGTCATAGTATACCTTCTTTTGCCGCATATAAGCCACGGTACCGGAAATCGCATTAAAAAATACCACTACCAGCGACGTACCCACCGCCAAATTGGGCTCCCAATGAAATACCAAAATAAAAAGGGGCACCAAAATCAGACCGCCGCCAATGCCTACGAGCGTGCCGAATGCAGCCACCGCTACCCCTAAAATCAAATACCCTAGCAGTTCCATCGTAATTCCTCCCGCTTTTTCTTCTCTTTTGCAGTATACCGCAGCTTTTGATAGAATAAAAATATATATTTTTGATTCATATATAGTTTAAAACTATATGGAGGTTTCTATGGAACTGCGACAATTGGAGTATTTTCAGCAAGTCTGTCGCCTGGGCAGCGTCAGCCGCGCCGCTGCGCAACTACACGTGGCTCAGCCTTCGGTCAGCATTGCTCTGCAAAAATTGGAGGAAGAGCTTGGGGTGCCTCTCTTTGACCGTAAGCAGCGGCGGCTTCGCCTCACCCAAGCCGGGGAGCGCATGCTGCAGCACGCCGAGACTATGCTGCGCTGCCGCAATAACGCCCAAGAAGAGATGAAGGACTACGAGGCGTCCCGTAAAGGCCGCATCCTATTAGGCATTACGCCGGTCATCGGCGCTTTCGTCTTTCCGTCTCTTTTCGCCGCTTTTCACTCGGCGCATCCGGATATCGAATTGCAGTGCACCGAAACAGGCAGCCTGGCTACGCGCCGCAAGCTTCTCGACGCCGAGCTGGACCTGGGACTTTTGATCATCTCCGACGCGCCTGCCGGTCTGGCTGTGCGTCCCCTGGCACAAAGCGCCATTCATGTCTGTCTTTCCCCTGCGCACCCCCTGGCTTCCGCAACAACACTTTCTTTACCGCAGCTAGCGAAAGAACCCTTTCTGCTCTTTCAGGAAGACACCTATATGCGCCAGCTCATCTTGGAAGAATGCTCCCGCCACGGCTTTACACCGCAGATACGTTTTTCTTCGCGGCAAATCGAAACCATTCTTAGCCTGGTGGAACAAAATGCAGGGGTCGGCTTCCTGCCGGCGGACATCGCCCGCAAGCACCCCCGCATCGTCAGTCTTCCTTTGACGCCGCCCCTTTCCATCCAAGCCGGCTTTGCCTGGAATGAGGAGCGCTATCTCTCCCAAGCCTGCC
>NZ_JAQUZF010000129.1:0-1798 GCF_028691475.1 Anaeromusa sp. | reverse complement strand
TTTGAACAAGAGAATCGGAGAATCTGAGGGCTCGAATGAGAATTATTGGTTCAGGGGGACGGTTCTCCTGAGTCAGCCCAAGCAGAATTGGTTCAAGAGAACCGTCCCCCTGAACCAATTCATAAACCCTTTCGCGTATTTCGTGTGTTTCGCGGTTCGTTTTATAAATTCTGGTATATAAATAAAAGAGTCACGAAAGGACATAAAAGAGAAATCTCTCCTGCGTACCCTCCCGTGACTCCGATTCTCTTGTTCAATAGCCTATTTTATCGCACTTTCACTTCAATGCCTGCTTTTTTTAATGCCTGCGCCCATAATCCGTCGCCTTCAACCAGATGACCGGAAAAAGTTCCGTCATAAATTCGCCCGCAACCGCAGCTGGGCGAACGAGCTTTGAGGACCGCCTTGCGGCAGCCTGCGAGAATGGCGATTTGCGTGGCAATCTCCGCGCCTTTTTGAAAGGGCTGCGTCAAATCAATACCTTCCGCCGTTACTACGCAGCCCTCTTTGATTTCCGCCGCTTGCCGAGGCGCCGGCAGCCCGCCCAGCATCTCCGGGCAAAGAGGCAGCGCTTTCCCTTGGCGCACCGCCGCCACTATCTCCGGCGCTTCCTGGGCCGTTCCGTCATATCGGCAAGCTATGCCAGCTAAACAGGCGCTCACAACTTCCATTAGACTTCCTCCACCAATTCATCATAAGACTGGCGTTTTCTCCGGGGGTATAGCACCTTGCCTCCCTCCGCATAGCCCAGCGCCAAAAGCATTACCACTTCCTCATCCTCATCCAAGGCAAACTCTTGCTTAATGCCCGCAAAATCAATGCCCGACATGAAGTGTCCCTCCACTCCAAAACATCGCGCCGCGTATACCACCGACATCGCCAAAAGAGCCGCGTTGCTCTCAGCAAATTTGATGCGCCGCTCCGTCGTGGCGCCATAGAGCGCTTCCGCCATGGCCAAGTAGGGTTTCACGGCCTCCGCGCCACCCAGCATGGCTGCCAGCTCTCCCCAGGCCGGATTGTCGCCTTGCCAAGCACCACGATCCCCAACGACGATCAACGTTACCGGCGCTTCCAACACCTTTGGCTGCTGCTGCGCTAACCGCCACAGCCGTTCCCGCCCCTCCGGACTGCGCACGGCGATGAGCCGCCAAGGCTGTAAATTAAAGGCCGACGGCGCCAGCGACGCCAATTCCACAATCTGCCGTAAAAGCTCCGGCGTCAACGGCTGCGCCGCATCAAAGAAATTCACGGAACGCCGCTCTTCCATAAGCCGCTTGCAATCCGTCATACCCAAGGCCCCCCTTATTATTGTAATGATGGTTTTATTGTACACGGATTCCTATGGTTTTCAAAGCCATGCTTTCTGGCCGCAACTTTATTTTTATAATCCAGCTCCTTTCTATGTACAAAACTTCATTCTGCCGGTACAATAAAACAAATTAAAAAATACCAGGAGGAACGCCATGTCCGCAGAAGAAATAGATTTGCTCTTTTGGAACCTGCTGCCAGCGGTAATTCTAGGGACTGCTTACGCCATCTGGAAGTTTTGGACGCATCATCAAGCAAAAGCTGCCAAAGCCGCCGCTCGTTTAGCCCTGAAAGAAAAACGAAAAAACCGTTCGCAGCTGCCGAAAAAGCCCAAGCACCACCACGGGAGAAATTAAAGATGTTCAAAAAGCGGTTCTATAATAAATGTTGGGGTAAGCACGCAAGAGCATGTTTACCTCAACATTTTTTTGCACAAAAAAATGAGCATAAAGTAAATAACTCACATACAATTAAAGTTGCTACACACCAA
>NZ_JAQUZF010000128.1:0-6403 GCF_028691475.1 Anaeromusa sp. | reverse complement strand
TTTCTATAAATTCCTTCGCATTTGCAAAAATAGTAGCTTAAACAACTGTATACTTTGCGAGGAACGAGAAGAAGACTACGCGGGATTGAACAAGAGAACCGGAGTCGCGCGAGGGTACTGTTGAGGGTTACGAAATATAATTTTTGAACAAGAGTGAAAGGAGTAAATGGAAGACTCGACAGAATTGAATCGACAAGAGAAGCGGTGGCGACCATTGTATTTGAGACTTTTATTGGAACAAGCCGGCCCACAGCCCAAAAGCTTCAATCTTCTCTCGGATGATTTTCGCCAACCGAGCCGCTCCAGCTGCATCTGTATCCGGCAAAACCGCCATGAATTCTTCGCCCCCGCAGTGGACTTTCACCGTCAAATTACCAGTTCGCACCAAGCAAACGAACAAACTCCCCCGAAAACGAGCTGCTGCTCACTTTCGAGGGAGTTATTTATTGGCGCTTGGCCGTCTCAAGGCCTTCAAAAAACAGTTTCAAATTCTCCGGCAGCACATACGGCTCTTTCGGTTGAGCCACGACCGCCTCACCTCCAAACACCCGTTTAAGAATAGAAGCAATAATCATTGCCTTAGGAGGCTCGGCATACTCTCTTCCTTCGTAAACCCAAGAGCGACAATCCACACTATCGCCGCAAAGATCGCCGCAATCTTGACAAGTGCTTTCCGTAACCTCCAAAACGATGTCTTGGCCATTAACGCGAATCGTGGGAGAGCTCAAAAATTCATACTGTATGGCCAGTTCTTTGGTCGCCATGTGAATCCGATTTACCTTTACCACATAACCTGCCGAGGATAGCACCTTAGTCACTTCCGCAAGAGCTTCCGACAGATTTTGGTCCGCTCCTTGGCAACGCTGGCAGACGCTAAGATCCAAATACAGAAAGTCGATCACCACTTGCTTGCTTTCTTGCGCTGGCGGACAGCAATCACCGCCGCTGCAGCAAGAACGAGTCTGAAGCTTACTCATAGAAAATCCCTCCTGTCTAATTATTTTTTCTGGTCTTCTTACTGATGAATGCGCTGTTGTACTCCGCCTAAAAAAAGGCTGCGACTCTAGGCTCACATTCTTCACCTAGTCCTAAAAAACGGCAAGGGACTGCCCCTTGCCGTTTTACTCACTTCTTATTTTTGCAGCAATGCCGCTATTTTATCCGCTTCCAGCACTTTCCCTGTCGAGATCAGCTTTCCATCAACCGCAATTGCAGGCGTCCTCACTAACCCATATTCAGCAATTTCATTCATATCGGTTACTTTTATAATTTCCGCTTCCAGCCCCATTGATGCAACCGCTTCCTTGGTATTGGCCTCTAGTTTCTTACAACTTGCACATCCAGTTCCTAAAATAGCAATTTTTTTCATACGTATCCCCTCCATTACATTTTTCATTCTATTTGTTTCATGACTTACATCATTCCAAACACATACCCTACAAACGTTGAAAGAACAACAACAATGCAAACATAGGTCACCATCATTTTTGTACCCATGATCTGGCGCAACACGATCATAGATGGCAAACTAAGCGCCGGACCGGCCAAAAGAAGGGATAGCGCGGGCCCCTTGCCCATGCCGGAACCAATTAACCCTTGTAGAATAGGCACTTCCGTCAGCGTGGCAAAATACATAAACGCGCCGGAAATCGCCGCGAAGAAATTCGCTCCCAGACTGTTGCCGCCAACAAGATCTGCTATATAATGATCCGGAATAATCCCGGCGTCAAGGCCGGGACGCCCCAGTAAAAATCCGGCAAGCAACACGCCGCCCAAAAGAAGGGGAATAATTTGCTTAGTGAAGGTCCAGGTGCTTTCCAGCCATTCTTTCCGTTCTTCCGTGGAAAACCAGGCAAATGAAGTATACAAGGTAAGCGCCAAGAAACCGCCAGATAACCACCATTTAACTTGATACACGGCCATCGCAAAGCCCATATCGCCCATGGGCTTTGCCCAGTTGGCAAAAATCAAAAAGCCAATCATCGCTCCAAAATAGACGATTTCCTGCCACAGCTGCCGCGGCAACTCTCCCACTTCCGCATCGGCAAATACTTCCTGCCGTTTTTCTTCTGAACTGCGAAAAATCATCGCCATCAAAAGTCCCGCAATCAAGGAAAATGAGATAGCGCCAACCGCCCTGGCTACACCCAAATCAGGGCCTAATACTCGAGCTGTCATGGCAATCGCCAAAATGTTAATCCCCGGGCCGGAATACAAGAAAGCAACAGCAGGCCCAAGGCCAGCCCCGCGTTTAAAAATGCCCGCAAACAAAGGCAGTACCGTACAAGAGCAGACCGCCAAAATCGCCCCGGACACCGACGCGACTCCATAGGCCATCGTTTTCGGCGCGCCCGCCCCCAAATAACGCATAACCGCATCCTGGCGCACAAAGACGGACACCGCTCCAGCAATAAAGAGAGCTGGCACTAAACACAAAAGCACGTGTTCTCTAGCATAGTCGCCTAACATGGCAAATCCTTCTACTACAGCCCCTTGCACGCGGGGATGATCCATTGGCAGCCAATAGGCAAATAAAAACGCCCCTACTAATAATAGCAACTTCTGTTTTTCCGACATATCCTTCACCTCAAAGTAACTTTCTATTCGTTAGAACAACCATTCTCGCTATGCAGCTTTTCTTGCAAATATTTGCGCGAAGGCGTCAAACAATCGCCCCATTCCTCTTGATGTTTCAACAGCGCCGTCAAGTCTTTTTGAAACGACGCATCTTGCGAAACCTTTTCTTGCAGATACTCTACAAGCTTAGCTTCTTGCGCTAAAAAAGAGGGAGCCATTTGATAATTCATCCATTGCCCCTGCTTAAGGCTTTGTACTATCTTAGCTTGCTTCAGCTTAGCCAAATGCCGCGATACATTAGTTTGGCTCATTTGCAATACAAACTCCAGTTCACATACGCATAAAGGTCCCTGCAGCAACAAATTTAAAATTCGAATACGGCTTTCATCGCCAAGGGCTTTAAAAATTTCTAGCATAGAGCCCTCCTTATTATTTTATATTCACGTTTTCGATTATAATCATATTTTATCTGCATGTATGCTAATTGTCAACAGCATAAGAAAAACCGCAATTCCCAGCTCCAGGAATTGCGGTTAACTCTATTTACGTCGCATATTATTGCTTCTGCTTACTCGGTTCACCCCGGCGCAGCTAGAAAATTAAGATTCTTATCTACGAAACAACGGCAGCAATTCCTCAAAGCATTCAATCGCCTGTGCAGGGTTTTCTACGCTGCCAAAACCGTACTGGGCAAAGATAAACGGTATGCGTGCCAGTTGCGTAGCTTCGTAATCTCCCTGCGTATCGCCGACATACACGGCCCCAGCCAGCTTGTTGCGCTCCATAAGCAGCCGGATATTCTCTCCTTTGACTTTCCCCGTATCGCCAAAACATTCCCAGTCTTCAATATACGCTTCTACGCCGGCCTTTTTCATAAACAGCTCAATATAGCCGGTCTGGCAGTTACTGACGATAAACAAACGGTGCCGCTGCGCCAGTTCTTTTATCGTCTCCACAACCGCCGGATACAATAAGGTTTCTTCATTTTCTTCCAGCGCCTCGTGTTCATAAGCACAACATTTTTTCATCAACAAGGCTTTCGTTGCCTCGTCAGCGTCCGGAAACAGATTGTCCGCGATAACCTTCATCGTCTTACCGAACTCTCGTTTCAAGATGGCAGCGTTCACCACTGCCTTGGTCCCGCCGACTTCTGCAATGGCTTTATTCCAGGCCTGGGCCACCACTTCCGTGGAGTCCCACAACGTTCCGTCTACATCAAAAATGATATTTTCCATACTCTTTTCGTCCTTCCTAAGATAGCGCCGGTTAAAAACCTCATGCACGCCTGAAACGATTATACACTTGCTCTATCGCAGAAGCAATTAACGATATATAATAATATTATCAGAAAATTTAATTTCCCTTGGGTTTCTAAAGAAAGGTGGGAATGTGATGACGGTGCAACAGGGACGTTTTATACGTTGGTTTGAAAAAGTCGGTTTGGAAGACCTGCCGCTTGTAGGCGGCAAAAACGCTTCTTTAGGGGAGATGTACCGAGAGCTACCCCGCAAGGAATCAAGATTCCCAACGGCTTCGCCATTACCTCCGAAGCTTACTGGAAACTTTTGAGCGACGGCGGCGTCCTAGGTCCGCTGCAAGAAGCGTTGTCAGAAGTTACGACGCATGATGTGGCGGCGTTGGCTTTGTGCGGCAAGAGGGCTAGAGATTTGATCTTGAACGCAGGCATTCCAGAAGAGATTTGGACCGAAGTCAAAAACGCCTATGCGCAGCTCTGCTCCCAATACGGTCCTGACACCGACGTGGCAGTGCGCAGTTCGGCTACGGCAGAGGATTTACCGACAGCTTCTTTTGCCGGCCAACAGGAAACCTATTTGAACATCCGAGGCGAACACGCTTTGCGCGAAGCCTGCCTCAAGTGCTTTGCCTCTCTTTTTACGGACCGCGCCATCTCCTACCGCTTAAACAACGGCTTTGATCATTTCAAGGTGGCCTTGTCCATCGGCATCATGAAAATGGTTCGCTCCGATCTAGCGGTTAGCGGTATAACCTTCACCATTGATACGGAAACAGGCTTTCGTGACGTAGTCTTCATCACCGTCTGCTACGGCTTGGGCGAAAACATTGTACAAGGAGCCGTCACGCCTGATGAATACTATGTTTTTAAGCCTACCTTCCGCCAGGGCTACCGCTCCATCATCCGCAAGAACCTGGGGGACAAACGCATTAAAATGGTCTACGGCTTGGGCGGCTCCAAAGCCTTAACGCGGAACATCGAAGTACCGGAGGCGGATCGCCGCCGTTTCTGCCTGAATGACGAGGACATTCTCACCTTGACCCAATATGCCCTAACCATTGAAGAGCATTATTCAAAAAAAGCCGGCGAAAACCGCCCTATGGATATTGAATGGGCCAAAGACGGCCTGAGCGGCGAGCTATTTATTGTACAAGCCCGCCCGGAAACAGTACGTTCCGGAAAATCCCTCGACGTTCTGGAAACATACTATTTGGACGGCCACGGGCCGCTTTTGGCTACTGGTAAAAGTGTCGGCGAAAAAATAGGCAGCGGCAAGGCGCGCATCATTAAACATACCTCTCAACTCGCCCAGTTTGTACCGGGAGAAGTTTTAGTAACCGATACTACCACTCCAGACTGGGAGCCTGTAATGAAGGCTGCCGGCGCCATTGTAACCAACCGCGGCGGCCGCACCTGCCATGCCGCCATCGTCAGCCGCGAACTCGGCATCCCCGCTGTGGTGGGAACTGGCCATGCTACCGAAGCAATCCGTACCGGCGAAGAAGTAACCGTCAACTGCGCTACCGGCGAAGAGGGCAAAGTTTATCAAGGCTTACTGCCCTTTCACATGGAAACCATTAACTTGACGGACCTAAAACGGCCTCGCACAAAAATCATGATGAATTTAGGAGATCCAGACTTGGCCTTTTCTATGTCCATGCTTCCCAACGACGGCGTCGGTCTGGCACGAATGGAATTCATCATCAACAGCTACATTCAGATTCATCCTATGGCCTTGGTTCACCCGGAAATGATCACCGATACGGAGGTAATTCGCAAAATCGAAGACCTTACCTTTGGTTATGAAGACAAAACCGAATACTTTGTAGAAAAGCTGGCCTGCGGCGTAGGTACTATTGCGGCGGCTTTCTATCCCAAACCGGTTATCATCCGCATGAGCGACTTTAAAACCAACGAATACGCCAGCCTGATCGGCGGCAGCGGCTTTGAACCGGCTGAAGAAAATCCCATGATTGGTTTTCGTGGCGCGTCCCGTTACTACGACGACAAGTACCGCGAAGGCTTCGCCTTGGAGTGCCGAGCTATGAAGCGAGTCCGCGAAACCATGGGCTTAACCAATCTGATTTTGATGATTCCCTTCTGCCGCCGCGTTCCCGAAGCGGAAAAGGTACTGGAAGAAATGGCTAAAAACGGCCTGCGCCGCGGCGAAAATGGCCTAGAGGTCTATGTCATGTGCGAAATCCCTAACAACGTACTGATGATTGATGAGTTTAGTCAGGTATTTGACGGCTTTTCCATTGGCTCCAACGACCTTACCCAGTTAACGCTTGGCGTGGACCGCGACTCTTCCCTTGTAGCCCATGACTTTGACGAACGCGACCCCGGCGTGCTGCGTATCGTTTCCCAGGCCGTTCAGGGAGCCAAGCGCAACGGCCGCCATAGCGGCATCTGCGGCCAGGCGCCCAGCGATTATCCGGAGTTTGCGGAATTCCTGGTCAAGGAAGGCATCGACTCTATGTCCCTCAATCCCGACTCGGTGATGAAAATCACCCTGCGCGTCCTAGAGATGGAGCAAAAGATAAAATGGAACGGCACACAGAGTAAGCAGAG
>NZ_JAQUZF010000127.1:0-6410 GCF_028691475.1 Anaeromusa sp. | reverse complement strand
CGACCATATTAAAGGGAGAATTATTAACCAAAACAAAATCCTGGGTCCCCGCCAAGGCCACGCTTGGCAAAGCCACCATAACCAACAACACCATCATCAACAATATTTTTCTTTTTACAAAATTCATGACGCGCCTCCTTCATTATTTTCTTTTCACATACACCGCGCTCTTTAGCACCCTTACTTATTTTTGCGCCAAATGAAATATTTCGCTTACCGAAATCTCCACTTGGTTACCCCAGCGAATATACTGTCCATCGGTGACCGCCTGTTCAAACACAGCCGGTTCCTTTAGTTCTGCAAAGCGAAGACTGTTTAGCCTTGGCTCCATATTCAAAATGACAGCAGCCTGATTATCAAAGAATATTTCCAGCCAATACGGTTTGGCTATTACCTTAACAATACGCAGCAAATCCATCATCCTCCTCAAAAAAAGCTTCCCTATACCTTAATTGTATAGGGAAGCTTTGGCCGCTTCTATCACCCAACGGGTGACAGTTCTTTAATTTTTTATCAACAACGCCCGTGAACGAATACCAAGTTTTTCAAAAATACGTTTAAGCTGTGTCTTCACCGTGTTTTCGGAAATCCCTAATTCTACACCAATCTCTCGGTTCGTCAGTCCTTCTGTCGCCAGAACTACAATTTCTTGCTCCCGCTGGGTCAGTTCGGGCTTGCCAGCATCAGAGCCTAGTTCCTGCTGCATCCGCAGCAGCGACTTTTGATAGTGTTGTATCAGCGTTGCAAACTCGGTCCCTTTTTCACGATAACTCCCACGAACAGCTTCATCAAGAAGGCGCTCTATATAGACGGCATTTTCCACAAAAGGCATCAGCAGACCGTCTGGAATCGCTAGATCTAACGCAGAGGTCAGCGCCTTCCTTGCAGCCTCCCTACGAAACAACTTTTCATTAGCCGCCGCAATATAAATGTAGAGATAAATCTGAGCCAGCAGATTCGGAAATAAAGCCGCAGTCTCCAACAGCTGTTCCGAAATACCTAGCAGCTTTCGTTCTTCTCCTGCAACTAATAGAACCTGACCATAAATGATGTTGAAGTAACCTTGGGCTGGAAAAAGAAGACGGCTTGAAAAAAACTCCCCTTGGCGAATCCAGGGCGTAATATTTTCCGGCTGCTTTAACTGCGCCGCAACAAAAGCCCCGCACAAATCGGCCGTATGCAAGTATAAAGACTGCTTGCTGAGCTGAATCTCAGTATACATCTCTTCCAGTAGAGCTTGTACCGTCTGCAGATCTCCTCGTTGAAAAGCCAGACGCAATTGGAGAAACAGCACGCTGACTATACTGCCAATCTGCTTGCCGCTTCTAGCCAACTCTAACGCCTTATGACTGCTGATTTCGGCACTTTCAAAGTCGCCTTGCCCATAATGCAGCTCTCCTTGCATCACATGCTCCACACCAGCGCCATGACCGTTCGTCAACGCATAGTAAGAAGGCATAGCCTCCAGTAGCGTTTGCGCATGCTGCTGAAGCCTTCCTTTTTCCCGATAAAACATGTAGAGAATGGAAGGTGAGCCTAACGTCCACGGCGTATTGTGATCACTCAAACGAGAGACTCCCGGCAATAAAGCATGCGCCTTTTTGATATGCTCTGCCATCGCCGCAATGTCGTTATATTTCGTGAACATGCCTACAAGTTCCATTTCTCCTTGCAACCAATTTCTCTTTGTAGCATCCTCAATACGGTTGAGATCCTCCGTCAATCCCTGAGCATATTGACAAAACCGTTCCATTTCTCCAAACAACAACAGTTCCCGGCAAAAAAGCACGCCGGCAACAGGATGCTGCGCCCGAATCTCCTGGGGGCACTCCTCAAAATAACGAATGATTGTATCCTGGTACTCGCTGTTAATGCTGTTGCCTTTATCGCGTTCCAGCGCAGTCAGCAATCCCTCAAAATCACCAGCCTGATAAAAAGAGTTCATAGCCGCTCGATAGTCTTCCGTCTCTACATACCAAAGTCCAGCCCGTCTCCAGATTTCCCGCCTCACCGTCTCTTCTTGGGCAGCAAAAAGCCTTCGCAAGTATTCGACAAAGATCGTATGTATCTGATAGGTGCGCGTCCGCGCATTGAACTGCGTAAAAGCATTCTGCGCCAACAATTGCCGCAGCAGCGCCGCAGCATCATCCTGACGCCACATAGCTTGCGCTTGAGCTTCGGTAAGACTCGGAAACAAACAAATACAGAGCAAAAACTCTTTTAGTTCTTCTGTTAATGGTTGGTATACTACCCGTGCCAAAAGGTCCTGCATGGTAGCCGGTTTCTCTACCCGCCCTTCTTGCAAAAATTCCAGTAAACATAAATACAACGCGCTGATCCAGCCTTCCGTATAAAGGTACAGCCTGTCAGCCTCTTCTTTTTTCAAGGAAACACCGCAAGTCTTGTAATAACGGATAATTTCCGTCGGCGTCAATTCTAAAGCGCCTTGTGTAATATGCTGGGCAATCCCCTTAAGCTTTAGTTCGTCAAGAGCATCTAAGGCAGCCGCCCGCGTCGTAAGGACCAAGTGTAAATGCGGAAGCTCTTTTCTTGCCAACAGCACAATAAACTCATGAACATTTTCATCCTGCAGTAAATGATAGTCGTCAATCACCAGCACAACTGCATGGTTGAGCTTAACACCTTCAAGAAGCTGCACCGCAGCTCTGCGAGTCACAGCATCATCCGGCATCCCTAGTTCTTCCAGTTTGCAAGCGCATTCGCCATCAATAGAAGCTACGAGTTGACAAAAATCATGCCAGAAATGTGCAGTTTCCTGATCGTATACGGTTTGCCACAACCACTCGATTTCCGCTTGGTTTAAATATTCTTTTACCGCCGTTGTTTTCCCATACCCCATGGGCGCTTCAACAATCGTCAAAAAATAGTCTGGGATTTTCCTCAGCACCGTTGTCAGCCTCTCCGAAAAAAACAGACCGCGAGCATTATAGTGCTTGCTTTTTAACATTTCTGCAGCTCCTTTGCATTAGCCAGAACTCATAGGGCTTCTTTAATTGGAAAAACATCTCATTTCATGCTCTTTCCTCAATATTCCAGGTTCTCCTGCGAAAAACCTCTCAGATGCGTACAAAGAATAAATTGAATTACTTGCGCCTCATACTGCGAATTTTGATTTTACTTTCTGCATCCACCCGATAAGACTCTGTAATTTTTTGCAATGCTTTGTTATACGTAAACGTATCTAATTGACTACTTTGCAAATACCCCCATGTGGTCTCTGGAAATTTCACATAGCATAGTGAAAGCGCCCAAGCCACCGCCATTTTTGCATAATATCCCTCGTGCTGCAGGGAGTTCAAACGAAGCAACACTGGATCGATATATTCTTCTTCAATGAAAAAACTAAGCAGCATGACTACGCCAAAGCGAATTTCATATTCCTTGGTCGATACTAGATAGGGCTGCAAAAAGTTCCAAACTAGTTCCTTATGGTTCTTGGTAAATTTCAACCCGCTGCAAAAGCTATCGCAAACAGACCAGTTATCAATACGTGGTACAAACTCAACCACATAGGAAAGAATCTCTTCTACATCGGTTCTCACATATCCCAAAATCATGCCTTGCAACATCGTTTCTTCAAAATAGCAAACATCTGCACTCTTTAAATAGCTTCTCCAATCCTCTTTAGCGATCTTCTGGGCCAACTTCCGTAGCAGCGGCAAGCGCACCCCCAGCAAGTTATCCACGTTCGGCAGCAACGCAGCGGAAAACTGTTGATACGTAGGCTCTGCCATTCCTTCCAACGTTTCTCTGATACTATTATTCACGACATCCCCCTGCAGCATCGCTTTCCATTTTCCTCGATGCCCACGACTCCCAACTCTGTTTGATAATAAAAAAAAGCAGCCATTGCTCGCGCTCCTTCTTGCCTAGTTCAATTCCTCTCTCCATTTTACAAAACAAGCAGGCCTTTTGTCTTGGCAAATCTGCAGGCCAAGCAGCTTCAATAGGTTTTCGCAAAAATAAGTTTCCCATTTCTTCTTGCTCTCCTTGACATGGAGCATACTCAAAGTTGTATCATAAGTAGTAAACTGTAAGCTTTATTGATTTGCACCAAATACTGTGAGGCAGCGTATGAATTCAAATATAGACTGGGAATTACAACAACGAAAAAAAGCATATTGGAAAACTTGTTTTCTCACCTTCATGCTCTTGTTCATTTTTTGCCTAAACCTAGCCGGTCTCTTTCTAGGCAGCGTAATCTATGAAGAAACAAGCATCATCTTTTCCCAAATAAAAACGCAAAACCGCAACAATTCCCTGCAACAACTGCTGAATAAAGGCACGACCAATTATCAATGGGAGAACGTAACCGTTTCTTCCCCTTTTGGCTATCTCTTGTCTGGAACCTTTATCCCCAACGCAAAACCCACTCATAAAACAATTATTTTTCTGCATGGTTTTACGGAAAATCGCACAATTGGCTTATACTACCTAGAAATTTATCTTCGTGCCGGCTTTAATGTGCTGCTGGTCGACTCACGCGCCCATGGCGAAAGCGGCGGAGATTCCGTTACTTGGGGCAGCTTGGAAAAATACGACTTGGAACAATGGGTCAATTGGCTTGCGCAGCGCATCCCTAACGGCGCCATCGGCGTTCACGGTCTATCTATGGGCGCTGCCACAGCGCTGCTGCACGCAGAGCTTAATGAAAAAAGTAAACGCGTGGCTTTCTATGTCGCTGACAGCCCTTATTCCGATTTTGAAACTCTCCTCTCTCTCTACGTACGGCAATATCTGTCTCCCTATATGAAAACCCTTAATTATCCTTGGCTTGCCAATTTAGATATCACTAGCCTTCTTTTGCCGTATGCGAACCTTGTATCGTACTTTCATTCCCGTTCTACCTTTCACGAGGCTTCGCCGCTGCAATCCGTACGCCATGTTACAACGCCTATCCTGTATCTCCACGGCGAAGCGGATAAGCTTATTCCCGCCTCCATGTCCCTTGAGCTGCAACAAGCCACCAAGGGGCCTAGCCAATTATATCTATTCGCCAACTCCAAGCATGGCACCGCTATTTTTGACAACCACCGCCAGTACAGCCAAGTGATACAGCATTTTTTGCAAACCATCGGCGAACTTGGCTGAACCCAACGCATGGGGCTTGCACAAGAGAACCAGAATCACGCGAGGGTACGCAGGAGAAATACTAAGAGCTATAAGTAAACGAAGCGGTCTGCGCCTAACACAGACCACTTCGTTTATGCTTTAATACATACAATTTCCACAACCGTAAGAACACCCTTAGCGACAATGAAGCGAACATCAAAACCAGCAAAGGGAATCCCAAAAACTCGTTCAGAATCTTGAACATAGGCCGGCCGCGGATCTTGTTCCAACACACTGCACAACCCCTGCCGCAAAGACTCTGGAATAAGAGAAAGCCAGCGCTCCGGAAACAGCACTTTCAATTTATACGCTTCATGCGGAGCGGCAAAGCCAGCCGCAGCCTCTGGGTGGCTATCCGCATAGGGCAGATACGGCTTAATATCAAAGATGGGCGTCTTATCGATCATATCCGCCCCTGACACATGCAAGATGGGCCCCCACTGGGAATGCATCTCAATATTTTCCAACTTAACAGAGGAAAGGCCTAGATGATTGGGCCTAAATGGAGAACGCGTAGCAAATACTCCCATACGTGTATTGCCGCCTAGCCGCGGCGGTCTGACAGTAGGTGAAACTTTGCTGCCCACCGCCTCTGAAAACTGCCAAATAAGCCAAATATAAGAAAACCCCTCTAAGCCCCGAATGGCACTAGGATCCCGATATAACGGTTCAAAAACAATGGTAGCCATTAACGGAGTCAGACCGCTTTGACGAGGAACACCGAACTTAGTTGGAAAATCAGTATGAATCCTGGCTATATTCTTTATGGTCGCCACAACACCTAATTCGCTCATAATTTATCTTTCCTTAGCTCCAAAATTATTCACCTTGCATACCACTAAAATAAATTCTACACTATTATACAAAAACCAACCAGCAAATAAAAAACACCATCCAATTGGACGGTGTTTTTTATTTGTATAAGTTTTAGTTAAATGATTAAATTGCGCCGGTCAGATGAACTAGGTCTAGCGCTAGAAAAGACAGTGCAATAAATGCAAATGCAGCCGCGCCCATTTTAAAAGCCATCTTCTCATCTCCTTCTATATCTTATTCCGCCTGCTCATAACAAGGATGTAGCAGCAGCAAACGAAATAAAACAATATAAGATAATTAAGTAATTAACTTAACTTGATCCTCTCTTAGTTTACTGCTACTACAAAAGTAATGCAACGAAAGAGACGAGGCGTATCCGCCGCAAAAAGTCATACACGCAGATAATTTTAATTTAATTTTATATATTTAAAATAAAAATTGCTTTTTTCTCGCTTTATCTC
>NZ_JAQUZF010000021.1:8305-31264 GCF_028691475.1 Anaeromusa sp. | reverse complement strand
GAAATGACCGTACCGGGTATTGCCGGCAAAAAACTGTTAGTGAAGTAAGAAACTGTTAAGCAAGAAGGTTTGCAAAGAAGCCTCGGATGACCGAGGCTTCTTTTGCGTCCTGCGGACTGCCTTGCTCTCCAAAAGCCGCAAAAAAACCGGCGGCTGGCTATTAGAGAATCTCCATTTTCTCCTGTTAAACTCGTACTCAGTAACCTTCCTGCGTTCCCTCCATTTACTCCCTCTACTCTTGTTCAATATTTTTTCTCTGGCCCTGGCCTAAAAAGCTATGCTAAAATACTATAATAGAATACAGAATAAAGGAGTCAGCATAATGAGCACAGATGAATCTTTTGTCTCTACGCATTTCATTCAAGCTATTATTAATGAAGATAATAAAACCAATAAGTACGGTCAGAAGGTGCATACCCGCTTTCCGCCTGAGCCGAACGGCTATTTACATATCGGTCATGCCAAGTCCATCTGCCTGAATTTTGGCTTGGCCTTGGAGTATGGCGGGCAATGCAACTTGCGTTTTGATGATACAAATCCCAGTAAAGAGGAAACCGAATATGTTGACTCGATTCAAGAAGATGTACATTGGCTGGGGTTTGACTGGCAAGAGCGCCGCTTTTATGCCTCCGATTATTTTGAGAAGCTCTATGAGTGCGCCTGTCAATTAATTCGCGACGGCAAGGCCTTTGTTTGCGATTTGACGGCGGAGCAAATGCGCGAACATCGGGGCACCTTGACCGAGCCAGGCAAGGAAAGCCCTTGCCGCAACCGCAGTGTTGAAGAAAACCTCGATTTGTTTGGGCGTATGCGGGCCGGAGAATTTGCTGACGGCAGCCGGACGCTGCGGGCGAAAATCGATATGGCTTCGCCGAATTTGAATATGCGCGATCCTGTATTGTACCGGATCATGCGGGCGCACCATCATCGCACAGGAGACGCCTGGTGCATTTATCCGATGTATGATTACGCCCATCCGGTTTCTGACGCGTTAGAGGGCATTACTCATTCCATCTGCACCTTGGAATTTGAGGATCATCGGCCTCTTTATGATTGGACGCTGACGGCATTGGGCTTTGATCCACGGCCGCAGCAGATTGAATTTGCTCGGCTCAATCTTACCCGGACGATCATGAGCAAGCGCTATTTGCGGCGTTTAGTGGAGGAAGGCCGCGTCAGCGGCTGGGACGATCCTCGGATGCCTACCATTTCCGGTTTGCGGCGCAGAGGCTATACGGCAGCAGCTATTCGTGATTTTTGCGAGCGCATTGGCGTGGCGAAAAGCAACAGCCAAGTCGATGTGGCGATGCTGGAGCATTGTGTGCGGGAAGACCTCAATGCCAAGGCGGCACGGGCCATGGCGGTGCTGCGGCCGCTCAAAGTGGTTATCACCAACTACCCGGAAGGCCAGGAAGAATGGCTGAGCGCGGAGAATAATCCGGAAAATTCGGAGATGGGCGAGCGGCAGATTCCATTTGGCCGAGAACTGTATATTGAGCAAGAGGATTTCATGGAGGAACCGGCGAAAAAGTTTTTCCGTTTGGCTCCGGGCAAAGAAGTGCGCCTCAAGCATGCCTATATTATTTGCTGCGAAGAAGTAGTGAAAGACGAAAACGGCAATATCCTAGAGGTGCGGTGCACCTATGATGCGGATACCAAAAGCGGCGGTCCCAACAGCGCGAAAAAAGTCAAAGGCGTACTGCATTGGGTTTCGGCGGCGCATGCGAAAAAGGCGCAGGTGCGTTTGTATGATTATCTGTTGCTGCCCGAAGAAGAGGGCGTAGACAGCACTGATTTTGCAAATCGCATGAATCCGGCTTCTTTGGAGATTGTGGAAGCCATGGTGGAGCCGTCGCTGGCTTCAGCGGCCCCGGGAACTCATTATCAATTCCTGCGTACCGGATATTTCTGCGTGGACACAGTAGAGTCTAAAGCAGACGCCCTGGTGTTCAATCGTGTTGTTGGCTTGCGTGATTCCTGGGCCAAGGTGCAAAAGAACCAAGGATGACATAAGATGACATAAATAGTAGAAAAGCGTGCCTTCGAGCACGCTTTTTTTCTGTTTTAGCAGGATTTATGGACCTGTGTGGAGGAATATATCTATAATGCATTAATAACTCTTGCTTGCAATTTATGGGTAATCTCTTTGTTGGCAGAAGTTCTTGGTAAATATATAGTGCTCAAAGGGAGAAAAGGAGCAAAAGGAATTATTTTTTGCTTGTTTTTGCACATATAAGCAGGAATTTGACTGTTTTTGGGGAATCTTAGTCTACGGATTTTTAGGTAGAGCGTGCTTGCCTGAGGGGAAGCTGGAGAAATGCGTGGAGGTGGAGGAATGGTTTTGCGTAAGCATTATCAGGCCGGGCTTGATGTAGGGTCAACAACAGTAAAAATTGTCATTACCGATGCAAATGATCGTCTTGTATATAGCCGCTACCGACGCCATCTCTCAGATGTGCGTACAACTGTAATTTCATTAGTGGACGAAGCGTATGCGGAGTTTCCTGAGGCTGAAATCACCATTGCTGCTGCTGGCTCTGGCGGAATTGCCGTGGCGGAATGGCTGCAAATCCCGTTTGTTCAGGAAGTAGTAGCCTGTACGGAAAGCATCGGACGCTACATTCCGCAAACCGATGTGGCTATTGAGCTGGGCGGCGAGGACGCAAAGATTACTTTTTTTGATCAAGGCGTGGATCAGCGCATGAATGAAACCTGCGCCGGCGGTACAGGCGCTTTCATCGACCAAATGGCGGCTCTCTTGCAAACCGACGCGGCAGGGCTGAACGAACTGGCTTTGCAACATAGCACGTTGTATCCGATTGCCGCCCGGTGCGGTGTTTTTGCGAAAACCGACGTACAGCCGTTGCTCAACGAAGGCGCGGCAAAAACCGATATTGCCGCCTCCATTTTGCAAGCAGTTGTCGATCAGACGGTGGGCGGGCTGGCTTGCGGCCGCAGTATTCGCGGGCGAGTGGCTTTTTTAGGGGGGCCTTTATTCTTCCTGTCGGCGCTGCGGCAGCGCTTTTCCGAATCGCTGAAGCTGAAGGAAGACGAAGTCGTTTTTCCGGAAAATTCGCAGTACTTTGTGGCTTTGGGAGCGGCGCTGCTATCCAAGGAACATGAAGTCTGCCGCTTTGTCGAGGTGAGAGAAAAAGCATTGGCTTTGCGCAATGTAGCGGTGGAACGGGAAATTGCTTCGTTGACGCCGTTGTTTGCCGAGGAGGAAGATAAGACTGACTTTTTTCGGCGTCACGGTCGCTCGAAAGTGGCTCGGCGGGAGCTGGCTTCTTTTGCGGGAGACTGCTTTTTAGGCATTGACGTGGGCTCGACCACTACGAAGGCGGCTTTGCTTGACGAGGGCGGACAGCTTTTATTCTCTTGGTATGGCAGCAATGAAGGGAATCCCTTGGCTACAGTGGTTTCGATTTTGCAGGAATTATACCGGAAGCTGCCTAAAGAGGCCAAAATTCGCCAAAGCGCGGTGACCGGCTATGGCGAAGCTTTGATTCAGGCGGCCTTGGGCGTGGATATCGGCGAAGTGGAGACGGTGGCCCATTATAAAGCGGCTAATTTTTTCTTGCCTGGGGTGTCTTTCATTTTAGATATCGGCGGACAGGACATGAAGTGCCTTCATGTGAAAGAAGGCATTATTGACCGAGTTTTGCTGAATGAAGCCTGCTCTTCCGGGTGCGGCTCCTTTTTGGAGACCTTCGCCAACTCCTTGGGACTTGATGTGAAGGCCTTTGCGGCTGCGGCGCTGACATCCGGTCATCCTGTTGATTTGGGATCGCGCTGCACGGTGTTTATGAATTCCAAAGTGAAGCAGGCGCAAAAGGAAGGCGCTGCAGTTGGCGATATTTCCGCTGGTTTAGCGTATTCGGTTGTGCGCAATGCGTTGTACAAGGTCATAAAAATCAGCAGACCCGAAGAATTGGGGGAACATATTGTAGTGCAAGGCGGCACGTTCTTCAACGACGCTGTGTTGCGCGCCTTCGAACTGTCTATTGGCCGCGAGGTGATTCGGCCGGACATTGCCGGTTTAATGGGCGCTTTTGGCGCGGCGCTTTTGGCGTTGGAGCAATGGGACGGCAAGGCGGAGACCGGCTTGTTGTCTTTGGCGGAGCTGCAGCGTTTTGCAGTGGAAACGGATATCCACCGGTGCGGCCAATGCGGCAACAATTGTCTGTTGACGATCAATCGTTTTACCGACGGACGTCGTTTTATTTCGGGAAACCGCTGCGAGCGAGGCGCCGGACAGGCTAAGACCAATGCAGAGCTTCCCAATTTATACGCTTATAAGTATCGCCGGCTTTTTGGCTCGTATCGTCCGTTAGCGGCGGAAGAAGCGCCGCGAGGGCGTGTGGGTATTCCCAGGGTTTTGAATCTATATGAGAATTATCCCTTTTGGTTCACTTTTTTCAATGAGCTTGGTTTTCGGGTTGAACTTTCGGCTCCTTCGTCTAAAGAACTGTTCAATCGCGGCTTAGAGACCATTCCATCCCAAACGGTTTGCTATCCGGCGAAGCTGGTGCATGGGCATATTATGGATTTGGCCCATAAGGGAGCGCCTTTCATCTTTTATCCTTGCATTCCTATGGAGAGTAAGGAATTTACAGATGCGGACAATCATTATAACTGTCCTGTCGTGGGAAGTTATCCGGAAGTTGTGCGCAATAACATGGATGTGCTGGAAGCAGAAGGCGTGCGGTTGGTGCAGCCGTTCTTGCCTTTGGATGATCCGAAACGCTTGGCTAAGCGGCTGCAGGAAGAATTGGCGTTTCTGCACTTGCCTTACGGCGAGGTTAAAAAAGCGGTGCGCCGCGCTTATCTGGAAATGGATCGTTTTCGTTCCGATATACGGGAGATGGGCGAAAAAGCGCTGCAGTACTTGACGGAAACCGGACGTACGGGAATTGTCCTGGCGGGTCATCCCTATCATATTGATCCGGAAGTGCATCATGGCATTCCAGACTTGATTTTAGCTAACGGTTTGGCTGTGTTGACTGAGGATGCCGTTTCGCACATGGCGGCAGCGCCAAAACCGCTGGGCGTTGTGGATCAATGGGTGTATCATTCTCGCTTGTACCGGGCGGCGCAGTTGGTGGCGCAGCAGCCGGAGCTGGAACTGGTACAGTTGAATTCCTTTGGGTGCGGCTTGGACGCCATTACGACGGATCAGGTTTCCGATATTCTCGTACGGGCCGGGAAGGTGTATACGGTCCTGAAGATCGACGAGGGCAGCAACCTAGGCGCGGTGCGCATCCGGATCAGGTCCTTGCTGGCGGCGGTGCGTGAACGGGAACGCCTTGGGGCGTCTGTGGCGGAAAAAACGCCGTTAGTTATTAAATCTCCTTTTACCAAAGCCATGAAAAAGACCCATACTATTTTGTGTCCGCAAATGTCTCCGATTCACTTTCAATTTATGCAGGCGGCCATGTCTTCGTCAGGTTATCATTTAGAAGTATTGGAGTCGGCGAACAAGCAAGCGGTGGAAGAAGGCTTGCGGTACGTGAACAATGACGCTTGCTATCCGGCGGTGATGGTGGTGGGACAGCTTATTCAAGCATTGCAGTCCGGGAGGTACGATCCAGAGACGACGGCGCTGCTGATTTCCCAGACTGGCGGCGGCTGCAGGGCTACCAATTATATCGGCTTTTTGCGGCGGGCTTTGCGGGAAGCTGGTTTTGCCAACACGCCGGTTATTTCCGCCAACTTTGGCGGCATGGAAAGCAATCCCGGCTTTAATGTATCAGCGGGCATGGTGAAACGGCTGATTTTGGCCATGCTGTACGGTGATGTGCTGATGCGCGTACTATATCGCACACGGCCCTATGAGTCGGTGGCCGGTTCTGCGGAAAAGCTGTATGCGACATGGGTGGAACGGTGCAAACTAAATGTGGCCAATGGTGACCGTGGCCAGTTTCGTGATAATGTCCGACGCTTAGTGGCGGACTTTGAAAAATTGCCTTTGCGGCAGGAGGAAAAACCCAAAGTAGGCCTTGTTGGCGAAATTCTTGTTAAATTTCACCCGGATGCCAATAATGACGTTGTCGGCATTATTGAGCGCGAAGGCGGCGAGGCGGTTGTGCCGGATTTGACCGATTTCATTTTGTACTGCCTATACGATGATGAATATCGTTACCAGTATTTATCGGGGAGCCGTATTGACCAACTTGTCAGCAAAGGCTATATTAAGTTAATCAATTGGTTCCGCAAAGATGTGATTCAAGCTCTGGCCCAAAGTTCGCGCTTTCGTCATATTGAGCCCATTGATGAGTTAGCGCAGAAGGTCAAGGGCATTGTCTCCTTAGGAAACCAAACCGGTGAAGGCTGGCTTTTGACCGCGGAAATGGTGGAATTGATTGAGGGCGGCGCGCCTAATATTATCTGCATGCAGCCGTTCGCTTGCCTGCCTAATCACATTACAGGCAAAGGCGTAATGAAAGAGCTGAAGCGCCGTTATGCTAAGGCCAATATAGCAGCCGTTGATTATGATCCTGGCGCCAGTGAAGTGAATCAATTGAACCGGATTAAGTTAATGATGTCTGTTGCGTTTAAGCAATTGCGCGACGAACAGCGTCGCCGGCAGCGGCCGGGACAGGAGGAGCAGCAAGCAGCGACCAGCCTGGCTGATGTTGTTGGTGCAGAAGTACAGCCGCAAGCGGATTAGAGCAAGTCCTCTTAGGCGTAAGGAAGAAGTAGCAGGGAAAGAAGGAATAGACGGTGAAATTAAATTTTAGCAAGAAAGAATACGCTGCCTTATTGGAAATGCTGTATATGGCAGATTGGGTGCTTCATGCCCATTCCGAAGAAAAGGGCGAGTCTACGGAAGAGTATCGTTTGCTTATGCAGAAAGCATTGGAGGCTGCCAAGGATTTTAACTTGGAAGAAGCAGTGGGCCGTGATGATCGAACTGGAGAGTATTATCTTACTCGCCGTTTTGGGGAAGAAGGCCGGCCGATGCAAGAAATTGAGCGTTTTGAAAACTATACCTTTTGGGCGGAATTGGTGCATCGCTTGGGACGAAGAGATTTTATCCGTCTTTATGGCGAGGAGCGTATCAAGCAAATGAATTTGGAGGAGCGCTATCAGACAGAGTCGGAAATGCAGGTGCGCTATGATGAGGAGTTTGCCCAATATGGTTTGGAACGTCTGGAGATTATGAAGACGGCTAAGAGCGGCAACGAGCAATAAAAGGCTGCAAGGAAGCAGTCCGGCGCATGGCGCTGGACTGCTTCCTTGTCGTTAGGAAAGGTGCAAAATGAGACTATCTATGATACAATTTACTACAATGAAGATGCAATTTTACTATGAAAGATACATCGGTGAGGCGAGGAGGCGGCTGGCATGTACCGCGCAGGGAAAATAATTGTATGTTGCTTGCTGTTTTTGTTGGCGTCGGCTTCTCTGTTTGGCGAGCCGGCATTGCCGAGACCGCAGAGTTTGGCGTCGGAGGAGCGCCGCGAGGCGGTGGCGCAGCCGTTGCTTCGCTGGACGCCCATTGCAGATGCGCTACAATACGAATTGGAAATTTGGACTCGCTCGCCAGAAGAGGCTCCTGAAGGATTCGGGCCGCTTTTAAAAACCAAACAGGTTTTTCAGGCTGCGTATCAGGCTGATTTTTCCTTATGGGACGAAGAACAAACTTTATACTGGCGGGTGAGGGCTCTGGATTTGGACGGACAGCCGATCAGCCGCTTTTCTCAGAGTGAAGTGCTGCAGGTAAATCCTAAAAATAAAGGACCCCTGCGTCCTGTCTTGAATGCGGATTTCAATGCTGGCGGTATGGCTTCTTTACTGTATCCGGTTTATACCTGGGTCATGATTCCGGGCGCTTCCGGGTATGAAGTGGAGCTTTTGGCGGCGGAGCCGGAAAATCCGCTAGGAACGGAAGCCTCGAAGTATCGTATTTGGAGTCAACGGGTCGGCGCTGTTATTGATTGTTATGATGAGCTGCCGCGCAGCAAGCCAGGGGTGTATTACTGGCGGGTGCGCGGGTTGGATGCGCAAGGAGGCCCTGTAGGCGTATGGTCGGAAGCGGGCCGCTTTACGGTGGATCCTGCCAATGATGGCTGGTATTCGGCTTCTTTTGGGGATAGTATTGTTCATGGCGGCGGCTCGGTTTCTTTTTCGCCGGCGGACAAAGAATATGATTTTCAAACGTATCTGCACTTTTCCCATGTAAACCTGGGACGCAGCGGCGATACTACGGAAAGCATGCTGGCTCGGTTTGACGCGGATGTATTGCCTTACAATCCTAAATATCTTTTGATTTTAGGAGGGACCAACAGCTTGCGCGGCGGCGTGCCGGCAGAACAAGTTATCCAAGAACTAACGGAAATTGGCGAAAAATGCCGCGCTAATGGCATTCGGCCTATTTTCCTCACTTTGCCTTCCATAAATCCGGCGGCCATTGAGAGGGTATTTGACGAGCCGACGGCAGAAAACTGGCGCAGCGCGTTTACCAAAGTGAATCAGTTTATTCGTCGCCAGCCGTATTATATTGACTTGGAGCCTCATTTTATTGACTCCAAGGGCGTGATGCAAAACCGTCTAGCCATTGATGGGCTGCATCCCGGTTTGGAGGGCAAAGAGCTTATGGCGCAAATCATTGAGCGAAATTGGGTACGGGTTACGCGCTAAATACAATTACAACAGTGTAAGATGAGAAAAAGCTTTACAAAATGGCGGATGTGCCGGATAATAAATAAAGACCTGGTTCTAAAACCAGGTCTAAATAAGGCGTCTCCGGCAGAAGATCATTTGCCTGGATGCTTCATCGTGGTAGGAATAAAGGAGTGTAATCATGCAACGAGTGGTGATCCGGGGGACTGGGCATTACGTGCCGCAACGGCGCTTAACGAATGAAGACTTGACTCGTATGGTCGATACAACCGATGAGTGGATACTTTCGCGTACCGGCATTTCCGAACGGCGTATTGCCGCTCCAGAAGAGGCAACATCCGATTTGGCCTTGGCGGCAGCGAGGGCGGCGTTGGAAGACGCCGGTATGACGGCGCAGGATTTGGATTTGATTTTGGTCGCTACCGTAAGCGGCGATTATCCATTTCCGGCTGTGGCTTGCCTGTTGCATCATCAACTAGGTTGTTTGCCGCGCACAGCTGCGTTCGATGTGAGCGCAACGTGTGTGGGCTTTTTGACGGCGTTGCAGGTTGCCGAGCAATATATACGTTGTGGTACGCATAAAAACGTATTGGTAATCGGCGCGGAAGCGCTGTCTCGTTTTACTGATTATGAGGACCGCGGCACTTGTATTTTATTTTCCGATGGCGCTGGCGCAGCTATTCTATCCAGGGGCGAGGAAAAAGACGGCGCAGGGATTTTGCATACGTTACTGCGCGCTGACGGTCAATACGCTGACCTGCTCTACATTCCCGGCGGCGGCAGCCGCGAACCGGCCGGAAAAAATAAAATGGCCATGGATGGAAATAAAATTTTCAAGTTGGCGGTCAACGCCATGACGCAGGCGGTAAAGGAAGCCTTGGCGGCTACCAATCTGACGATTGACGATATCGATTGGGTGGTGCCTCATCAGGCCAATCAACGTATTATTGATGCGGTTGCCAGACATTTGTCACTGCCGATGGACAAGGTTGTGTGCACGGTTCGTGAGTATGGCAATAATTCGGCGGCTACTATCCCGCTGGCTTTTGATTTGGCGATTAAGGAAGGGAAGATTCAGCGCGGCCAAAAAGTGCTTTTAACGGCTTTTGGCGGCGGCTTGGTTTGGGGCGCGGCCATTTTAGAATATTGATTAACCAAAGCAGGCGAGAGCAATCATCTCCGCCTGCTTTTTTGCGGCTTTCTTTTTCGATTTGCATAAAACGTCGGCTCTCAGGCCGGGATTATGATAAAATAATAGTGTCAGGAAATGACGGACGATCATGGTGGGGTGGAAACATGTATAAATTGGCTCATGTCGGTCTTGTAGTGAAAAATGCAGATGTTTCTAAAGCCTTTTATCAACAGGCGCTTGGTTGTGAAGTGGAAAATGTATATCAGGACGAGCGGATTAAACTAGTCTTTCTCAACGCGGGAGGGCAAATCATAGAACTGGTGCAACGGTTGCAGCAGGAACCGGCGGAACGCCAGGATGGCGTAGTGGATCATTTAGCGTTTTGGGTACCTGATGTGGCGGTGGAAATGGATCGCTTGCGTTCGCTTGGCATTATGCCGTTAACAGAGCAGCCGGCTTCGTTAGGGAAAACTTTGCAGAACTTTTTCTTCTTAGGGCCAGATGGAGAGCGGGTGGAGTTTATGCAAGGATCGCTGTTTTAGGCGGGTTTATGTCGGGACATACTGAAAGCGGAATGGTGCTTTTGCTGAGTTAAACTGTAAGAGCAAGAGAAACTGATGAAAAACAAGGAGGGGCCTATGGTTTTTGACAGTCATTGTCATACCGCGTTTTCTACGGATTCACGCATGACCTTGGAGGAGGCAATGGAGGCTGCTGCGGCAAAGGAAATCGGTCTGATTATTACAGAGCATATGGACTATGATTATCCCCAGCCGGAAGCGTTTCTTTTTGAGCCGCAAGAGTATTTGGAGGCGTATGCGCCCTATCGCAGCGAGAAGCTGCTGCTGGGTGTAGAGATCGGCATGCGCGCCGAGTGCAAGGCGGCCAATCAGGCGCTGCTTGCGAATTATGCATTTGATCAAGTTATCGGTTCCATTCATGTTGTAGAGGGCATGGATATTTATGATGCGGCTTTTTATAAAGGACGCAGCAAACGGGATGTTTACTGCCGTTACTTTGAAGCTATGCTGCAATGCGTGGAAGAATATGATTTTATTGACGCCTTGGGACATATCGACTATATTGCCCGCTATGCGCGGTATGAGGATACGGAAGTGTATTACGGCGAATATATGGATCTGATTGATGCGATTCTTCTGGTCGTTGCCGGGCGTGAAACGGCATTGGAAATCAACACGAGACGCTTGGAGTCGCCGCTGCGCTTGCGGCAGCTATTGCCTATTTATGAGCGCTTTGCCGCTTTAGGAGGCCGCTTTGTGACGATTGGCTCTGATGCGCACAAGCCGGAGGATGTGGGGCGTTGGCTGCGCAAGGGGCTGGCGATAGCGGAGTTTGCCGGTTTGCAGCCTGTGTATTATCGGGAAAGACGACGCTATGGGTATGATGACAAGGTGTTAGTTTAAGGAGGTAGGCAATATGCAACAAATCATTTTGGGCGGTGACAGCTTATGGCTGGGGCGCGGCGCTGTGAAGGAATTGGGGACGCTGCAGGCTAAAAGGGCATTTATTGTAACCGGCGGCTCTTCCATGAAACGCTACGGCTTTTTAGAACAGGCGGAAGTGGCTTTGCGTTCGACGGGGTGTGAAGTCTATTTGCATGAGGGCGTTCCGGCCAATCCGGATACGGAGGCTGTCTTGGCCGGCGTGCGGGCCATGCGGGAGTTTCAGCCGGATCTGGTGCTGGCAATGGGCGGCGGATCGCCTATTGACGCGGCTAAAGTAATGACGTTGTTTTACGAGTATCCGGAGCTTACTTTTGCAGCAGCCAGAGAAGGCAGGCTGCCGCAGAAAAGGCAGCGGACCCGGCTGGTGGTGGCGCCGTCTACTTCCGGCACAGGGAGCGAAGTCACTTGGGCGGCGGTAGTCACGTTCCGGGAAGACGAAATTAAAATTGGCTTGAAGAGCAATGCGTTTATTCCGGATATCGCTATCTTGGATCCGGAATTGACGCTGACTATGCCGGCGGCCGTGGCGGCGGAGACCGGCATGGATGCAGTGACGCATGCGGTGGAAAGCTACTTAAATAAAAAACGCAATCCTTTTAGCGATTGCCTGGCGAAAGAGGCGGTTGCCGGATTGCTGCGGCACTTGGGAGCTTCTTGCGGCGGCGATGAAGAAGCGCGGGAAGAAGTTCACTATTTGCAATGTATGGCTGGCTTGGCCTTTCACAATACCGGTCTGGGCCTGTCTCACGGCATTGCGCATGCTATTGGAGGGCGTTACGGCCTGGGACACGGTCTGATCAACGCCATTGCGCTGCCGTATGTTTTGCGTTACAATCGCCGCGACGACTGGGCCAAAGGGCGTGAGCAAGAGCTGGCCAAGGCGGCGCAAGTGCCGGATTTGGCGGAGGCGTTGCTAAAATTGCGCCGTGCCGTGGCCATTCCGCACTCCTTTGCGGATGTGCTGTCGCTTCGAGAATGGCAGGATGGCTTGGAAAGTGTTACTGCCAAGGCCTTGCTGGGTTCGACGCAGGTGAACCCGGCGGAAATCGATGCAGAAGAAATGAAAAACCTTTTGAACATGATTTATGACGGGCGTCTTGACGACGTAGCGCTTATTTGATTACGATGCTGTATTTGCTGAAAATCGTATATGCCACATTTTTATTGCCCCCAGGCTGCTTTTTAGTTTGCTTTGCAGGGTTGGGCTGGTGGCTTTGGCGAAAAAAAGAACGCATGGCGGCAGGGCTGCTGTTAGTGGTGACCTTTTTGTTCTATGCAGCTTCGACGCCTGCATTGTCGGAGGCTCTAGTGCGCTCGCTGGAGGAACGCTATGAGCCAGCAGCGGCGATGGCGCAAGGCGATGTGCTGGTAGTGCTTGGAGGCGGCGCTACGCAGGATACCCCAAATGTCCAAGGAGAAGGACATTTGGCCGGCCACGCGGCGAACCGTCTTCTGACAGCCTACCAGCTGTATCGGTTGGAACCGAGGCCTATTATCTTTTCCGGCGGACAGGTGTTTGCCGGCACTGGCTGTGAAGCGGCGGTAGCCAAACACATCCTGCAAAGTTTAGGCGTACCGGAGCGTGATATTTTGGTAGAGGATCAAAGCCGTAATACGACGGAAAATGCCTTGTTTGTACAGAAACTGCTGCAAGAAAAGGGGTTTCGGCAGCCGGTGCTGGTTACGTCCGCTTTTCATATGGACCGCTCAGTGAAGCAGTTTGCAAAAATTGGCATAGAGACGCACCCTTATCCAGCCGGATATATGGTCAATCGGCACGCGATTTTTGAACCGCGCAAATTGGTTCCCAGCGCCGATTCGCTGGCTGATACCAGTTTGGCCTTGAAAGAGCATATTGCTTTATTAGCGGTTCGTTGGTATTGAAATCACAATATGGGCCTGGTGGAAAGCCAGGCGTGTTCTTTTTTGTAGGCTATAGACCTTGTTTACAGCTGAAATAGGAAGTTTCTGTCTTTTGGTTGAAGTGAACGAGAAGAATAGGGTATAATGCAGGAAGTATTGAAAGGAACGGAGAGAGGCTTTTGTTTGCCAAGTTATGCAAATTTTGTCTGGTAGGCGCTTCGGGCGTGATTGTGAATCTGTTAGTTTATTCGCTGTGCCTATGGGGGGGCTTTTTTTACGTAGCCGCTGCAGTATGCGCTTTTTTAGTGGCTGTAAGCAATAATTTTTGGTGGAATTTTTCCTGGACCTTTCAAGGGGCGGCTGCAGACAAAAGTATGCAGCGGAAATACCTGGAGTTTTTTGGCGTTAGCCTAGGGGGCTTGGGGCTTAACTTATTGGTATTGCATTATTTGGTCAGCGCCTGGAGCATGGATAAGACTCTGGCACAGCTTGTTGCCGTAGCTGTAGTCAGCTTTTTTAATTTCTTCCTGAATTATACTTTGACTTTCCGAGAAAAGAAGGAGCTGCCAATATAGTGAACGACCTGATTATTATACCGACGTACAATGAAAAAGAAAATTTAGGGCCTTTGCTGGAAGCTATCTATGAAATTCGGCCGGATATTCATGTGCTGGTAGTCGATGATAACTCTCCGGACGGTACAGGGCAATTGGTCGCGGAATGGGCGGAAGCGCCGCAATATGAGGGGCGGTTGTTCTTATTGCGCCGCGCAGGCAAGCTGGGCTTAGGGACCGCCTATATTGCGGGCTTTCGCTGGGCCTTAGCCCGCTCGTACCGACGTATTTTGGAAATGGATGCCGATTTTTCCCATAATCCACGGTATTTGCCGGACTTATTGGCGGCAGCCGAAGAAGCGGACCTGGTGCTGGGCAGCCGTTATGTACCTGGCGGCGGAGTGAAAAATTGGGGTTTTTGGCGGCGCTTTTTAAGCCGGGGCGGCAGCTTGTACGCCCGGGTTCTTTTAGGGCTGCCTTATCAAGATTTGACTGGCGGTTTTAAATGTTTTCGGCGAGAGGTTTTAGAGACTCTCGATTTGGGCGCTGTTCGTTCTAACGGTTATTCTTTTCAGATTGAGCTGACCTATCGGGCGCACTGTAAAGGCTTCAAAATAAAGGAAGTGCCTATTGTTTTTGAAGACCGGGAAGTGGGTAAATCTAAAATGTCTAAACACATCTTTTTGGAAGCCGTGCTGATGGTATGGAAACTGAGGATGGAGGGCCTTTGATGCGCTGGGAAAATGGGCTGATTCTGGCGATTGCCTTGGCAAATATTGCCTATAATGCAACCTTGCCTTTGCATTATGACGAAGCTTATTACTGGGTCTGGACACAACGTCTGGACTTTTCCTATTTTGACCATCCGCCGATGATTGCCTGGCTGCTTTGGGTTGTGGGCCAGGTGGGACAGACGGAGGCGGTGCTGCGTATTGTTCCGGTGGCCTGCCTTTCCGGAGCGGTATGGCTGATGTGGAGGCTGACGGAGAACTTGTGGGGGCGTGCTGTAGCGCAGTACGCACTGCTGCTTTTACTAGGGCTGCCTATTTTGCAAATCGGTTATTTGCTGGCGACGCCAGATGCGCCGCTGGCCTTGTTTTGGGCGGCGGCTCTTTATAGTGCGCAGCGGGCTTTGCAGAAAGAGGGTTCGGCTTGGTGGCTGGCGGCTGGCGTTGCCGGAGGCGCGGCGATGCTTTCCAAATACACGGCGGTGCTGCTTTTACCTGTGTTGCTCTTGACTGTCTTGGTTTACCAGCCGCGGACGCTGCGGAGACCTGTGTTTTGGGGCGCGCTGGTTTTAGCGGTGCTTGTTTTTTCACCGGTGCTGTATTGGAATTTTCTGCATGACTGGGTTTCTTTTCGATTTCAGTACGGCCATGGCATGGATGCCCCCAAGGTGCTGCAATTGCCGCTTTTTTTTGATTTTTGGGGCGCCCAGGCGGCGATTGTTAATCCGATTTTTTTCTTCGCTCTGTTCTATTTTAGCTGGCGCTATCTTAAATCGAATGTGCAGAAATGGCAGAGCGCGCTGCTGTGGCTTTCCTGCTGGATTCCGCTAGGTTTCTTTGGCTATGCGGCGTTATTTAAAAAGGCGGAAGCCAATTGGCCGGTACCGGCTTATTTGGGCGGCATGGCGCTCTTGGCGTACTGGCTGCAAAAAAAACAAGCGCGAAAATGGCTGGTTGCGGGCTTAGGGTTGTCACTGCTGCTTGTTGGCTTGGCTAAATTTCCCGAAGTCGCGCCATGGCTGCCGCCTAAAGCCAATTTGAAGGTGCAGCAATTTATAGGAAATGACGTGTTCGCTCAAGGGCGGTCCTGGCTGCAGGAGGATGTGCGCTGGGTGCTGAGCGACTCTTATCAGAACGCCTCTCTGGTGTGGTATTATCTGCCTGGCAAACCCGCTGTCCATGTGGTGACGCCGGCGCGTATTTCTATGTATGACTATTGGCGGCAGGATTTGCCGCCCTTGGCAGGCGGCACGGCTCTTTATTTCGGCGCGGCAAAAGACGAAACAATGTTAAAACAGCAATTCCGCGAGGTAGAGAAAGTGGCGCAGCTAAGCGAAGGCATACGGCAGGTGGCTGTATTTCGCTGCCGAGGTAAAGAGGAGTTTTAAGGGCATAGAACGAAAAAGGATGGAGAAGTCCATCCTTCTTGCATTTGAAGAATTTGGAAGGAAGAGGAAGTGGAGATATGCAGAAGCAGCAATGCCTTTGCGGAGAATATGAAGAAAAATTTGCGGTGCAGGCTGGCTTTTTGTGGCCATTTTTGGCGGATCCGCATTATTGGCGCAGTTGGCAGCCGGATTTGCAGGAAGTGCGCGTAACCGTGCCGCTCCAAGAAGGCGCTGCTGGAAAATGGCGGCGCACATCGGCCTGGGGGCGTTCTTTTTGCGTGGAGAAATTGGAACCGGAGCGCAAAATCGCTTTGCGTTTTCGTTATTTATGGTGGTCGCTGCTGGCTGTTGGCGTTATAGAGCCTGCTGGCGACGGCTGTATATTGCGGTTTTCCCTAGAGGTACAAGGCCTGTTGTCCGAGGTGGCTGCGGCCTGGTTTGGTAAGAAGCTGGCTTTGCAAATGGGCGGTTTTTTACAACCTCTGCGCCAACTGAGTGAAACGGCGCAAAAGGGAGAGTTTGTCTTTCGTATTCCAGGATAAAAAGGAGGCATGCGACGTATGAAAGGAAACATTCATCACTTGGGAATCAACACTTTGCGAATGTTGGCGGCGGATGCGGTGGAAGAAGCGAAATCTGGTCATCCTGGTATGCCGATGGGTGCGGCAGCGATGGCTTACGTGCTTTGGACGAAGTTTTTGCGGCACAATCCGCGTAACCCCGCTTGGCCGGGGCGGGATCGCTTTGTATTATCTGCAGGACATGGCTCGATGCTTTTATATGGACTCTTGCATTTGACAGGCTATCAGGTAGCATTAGAGGACATCAAAAACTTTCGTCAGTGGGGATCGCTGACTCCCGGGCATCCGGAATGGGGCCATACGCCGGGGGTGGAAACGACTACCGGACCGTTGGGACAAGGCTTTGGCAATGCCGTGGGCATGGCGATGGCGGCGAAATTTATGGACGCCCATTTTCCGGGCAAAGAGGAGCCTTTGTTTGACAATAAGGTCTATGTCCTTGCAGGCGACGGCGATATGATGGAAGGCGTCAGCCAGGAAGCGGCTTCGCTGGCTGGGCATTTAGGTTTGGATAATTTAATCTGTCTGTATGATGATAATAAGATTTCTATTGAGGGAAGTACAAACATAGCATTTACGGAGCAAGTAGGGGCTCGTTTTGCAGCTTGCGGTTGGCGGGTGTTGCAGGTACAGGACGGCAATGACCTGGAGGAACTGGAAGCGGCGCTGGCGAAAGCGCAGCAAAGTTCCGGTCAGCCCGTATTGATTACTGTTAAAACACAGATCGGCTACGGCAGTCCGGGGAAAGCGAATACGGCTGCGGCCCATGGCGAACCGTTGGGGGCGGCGGAACTGGCGCGTACCAAGGAAGCGCTGGATTGGCCGCAAGAACCTCGCTTTTTCGTGCCTGAGGATGTGCGCTGCGAGATGGGCAAGTGCCTGGAACGAGGCGAGGAAGCCGAAAAAGAATGGCAGCAAAAATGGGATGCTTTTGCGTCCTGCCATCCAGAAGCGGCGCTGCAATGCAGTTGCTGGCTGAAAGGGGAGCTGCCGATAGATTGGGATGCAGACGTCATTCCGTTTGCTCCAGACGCCAAAGGCCAGGCCACGCGGGCCGCCTCGGGAACGATTCTAAATTGGCTGGCGGCGGCAGTGCCCAATCTGCTCGGCGGCAGCGCCGATTTGGCGCCATCCAATAAAACCTACTTGTCTGGCTGTGGTGATTTTCAAAAGGGAAGTTATGAAGGGCGAAACCTTCATTTTGGCGTACGCGAACATGCTATGGGCAGTATTTTGAACGGCTTAGCTTTGTTTGGCGGTTTGCGCCCGTATGGAGCCACTTTTTTATCTTTCGCCGATTATATGCGTCCTGCCATGCGTTTGGCAGCTTTGATGAAGCTGCCTGTGGTGTATGTGTTTACGCATGACAGCATTGGCGTAGGCGAAGACGGGCCGACCCACCAGCCGGTAGAGCATTTGGCGTCGTTGCGCTGCTTGCCGGGACTGGCGGTGGTCCGTCCGGCCGATGCGAATGAAACAGCGGCTGCCTGGAGACATGCTTTGCGTCAGCATGAGGGGCCGGTGGCCTTGGCGCTCAGTCGGCAAAACCTTCCTGTGCTCGAGGAGACGACAATTTGTCCGGAGGAAAGTGTGGCTAGAGGCGCCTATATACTGCATGAAGGGGCGGAACGCCCGGAGTTGATCATGATTGCCAGCGGCTCCGAGGTGTCCTTGGCGTTGCAGGCGGCGAAAACGCTGGAGGCAGAAGGCCGCTTGATTCGAGTTGTCAGCATGCCTTGTCAAGAATGGTTTGCTTTGCAGCCGGCTTCATTTCAACGGAGCGTACTGCCGGAGGGGGTGCCTCGCATGGTGGTCGAGGCGGCTTCTTCCTTCGGCTGGGAGCGTTATGGAGGCGCTGGCGGTGTCTATGTAACTGTGGACGGCTTTGGCGCGTCGGCGCCAGCGGAAAGATTGTTTGAGCATGTTGGGCTGACGGCGGAAAACTTGACTGAGCAGCTTCGAAAAACCTTAGCAAAAAGGTAAGCGGAGTTGAATCAGGCGTGAGTAGATTGAAAAATAGCTTTACTTTTGCGGAGGTAAACGATACAATAAAGCCATGCTCAAGAGAATAGGTCTAATGAGGTCGGGTTTGTTCTTCTCAGACATTCCAGAAGACCCAAAGCCGTTCCGGGCAAAAATGCTCTGAGGAGGATTCCTAAATGTACGAAGACAAAACCCTGACTTGCCGCGAGTGCGGCGCTGAATTCATTTTCTCCGCATCGGAACAAGATTTCTATGCTGAAAAAGGTTTTCAGAACGAACCCGGTCGTTGCCCTACCTGCCGTGCTGCTCGTAAACAGCGCACCGGCGGTTCCGACCGTCCCCAGCGTGAAATGCACGAAGCCATCTGTGCCGAGTGTGGCGTCACGACTCAGGTTCCGTTCCGTCCCAGTGGCGATCGTCCGGTTTACTGCCGCGACTGCTACTCCAAAAACCGCATGTAATAAAAACGACCCCGCCGGAAGGCGGGGTTTTTTTATTACATGCGGTTGGTTATTTGCGCAAGGTGTTGACGAAGCGTTCAATGCGCTCCAGAGCTTCGGCGAGCTGGGCGCTGCCGGCGGCGTAAGAGCAGCGGACATGGCCTTCGCCGCTGGCGCCAAAGGCATCTCCAGGCACAAGGGCCACCTTTTCCGCCTTGAGCAGCTGCTCGGCAAATTCCAGAGAGGTCAGACCGGTTTCTTTAATGGAAGGGAAGATGTAAAAGGCTCCTTTAGGTTCGAAGCATTCCAGGCCCATGCGGCGAAAGCCGTTAACCATGAGGCGGCGGCGGTTGTTGTATTCTGCCACCATTTGCTGCATTTGCCGGTCTCCATGACGCAGCGCCTCCAGGGCGGCGATTTGGGCGGTAATCGGTGCGCACAGCATAGTGTACTGATGGATTTTGTTCATAGCGCCGATGAGCTCGGCATGGCCCAGGGCGTAGCCAATGCGCCAGCCGGTCATGGCGTAGGCTTTGGAAAAACCGTTGAGCAGCAGCGTGCGTTCTTGCATGCCCGGAAGAGAGGCGAAAGAGACATGCTCGCCTTCATAAGTCAAATCTCCGTAAATTTCGTCGGAAATCACGATTAAATCATGCTTTTCCGCAAAAAGCGCCAGCTCCAGCAAATCTTCGCGGTTCATGATGGCCCCTGTGGGATTGTTAGGGAAACCCATCATCAAGACTTTGGTGCGCGGCGTCAAAAGCGCTTCTAAGTCGGCGGCCCGCACTTTGAATTCTTGGGCGGCGCTGGTAGCAACCGGTACCGGTTTGCCGCCGGCCAAATGGACGCAGGCTTTATAGGACACATAGCAAGGCTCAGGGATCAGCACTTCATCTCCCGGGGCCAAGAGCGCCCGCATCGCCAGATCTAAGGCTTCGCTGACGCCGACTGTGACCAAAACCTGATCGCGGGGGTTATAGGTGATGTCATGGCGTCTCTGAATAAGCTGCGCGATTTCCTCGCGCAACTCCAACAGGCCGTAGTTGGAGGTATAGCTGGTGTAGCCTCGCTTCAAGCCGTACATGCAGCTTTCACGAATGTGCCAGGGCGTGACAAAGTCTGGCTCGCCGACGCCCAAGGAAATAACGCCCTTCATTTCGGCGACAATATCGAAGAAACGACGGATGCCGGAAGCCGGCAGCGCTTGCACGGTAGGAGAAATTCGTTCTTGCCAGTTCTTCATGGCGTCACCGCCAAGCGGCGATCTTCTTCATCATCTTCTAAAACGATGCCGGCTTCTTTGTATTTTTTTAGCATGAAATTGGTAGAGGTGCCCATGACGCCCTCAATAGTGGATAGTTTGGTAGCGACGAAGTCCGCTACTTCTTTAAGCGTGCGGCCTTCGACGAAAACCATTAAGTCGAAGCTGCCGGACATGAGGTACATGGCGCAGACTTCCGGATAGCGGTAAATGTTTTCGGCAATGCCGTCAAAACCGACTTCTCGCTGCGGCGTCAGGCGGACTTCGATACAGGCGGTAACGTTGTGTACGCCTGCTTTTTCCCAGTCAACAAAAGTATGGTATTTTAAAATCACCTTTTTTTCTTCTAGTTCCTGCAAATCGGCGTCCACCTCTTCGGCGCTGCAGCCAAGCATGGCTGCCAGCTGGGCGGAACTAAGGCGAGGATGGCGTTCTACTAATTCCAATAAAGCTTGTTTCGGATGCATGTGTAGCACTTCCTTTCTTTAGTAAGAGACAAATAAAAAAACCGTTCCATCCTGAAAAAGGACGAAACGGTTCCGCGGTACCACCTTTATTAGCCGCCGGCATGGCGACTCTCTTGAACCCAATAACGCCGGGAAAGCGGGAAAACCTACTAGCCCCCTAGGCGGGCGTTGCGTTTTCCGGCTCAAGGATGGCTTTCACTGCGTAGCGCCGCCGACTTGCACCAACTGCCGGCTCTCTGTAAGGTCGTGTAACAGCTACTTTTCCTCTCATTGCCGTAAGGTATAGATTTGATTTGTATTCTATCATGTCTTTTTCAGGAAGGCAAGCTTGAGAAAATACATTTTTCTGAAAGGCAGATAAAGAAAATACAATTCCTGGTTGACAGAGTTACAGAAAGTTGCTATACTAACGCCATACACCAAGAATATCGTCAGGCGATGAAGCCTTCTTCTTTCCTTATTTAGGGAAGAAGAAGGCTTTTTGTTTGATGGCGGCCAACGACGGCGGCAGGGAATGAAGATTCCTTGTCGCCGTTTTTGTCTGTGTGATGGTGTGGCGGAAATCCGCTGTAAAAGCAGACTGTCGGGAGACGGTTTGAGCAGAGAAAAGGGGGAGAAGGGTATGAAAAAATGGTGGAAAACTCTAAGCTTGGCGTTGCTAGGCAGCTTGCCCGCGTCTCTGGCGTTGGCGGCGGAAGAAGGCGCGGCAGCGGCCGCAGAGGCTGCAGAAGCAGTAAAATTGGATACAGGTGATACGGTTTTTGTCCTTTTAAGCGCTGCGTTGGTTATGCTGATGACGCCGGCATTAGCTTTGTTTTATGGAGGTATGACACGCAGCAAAAACGTACTCAATACGATTATGCTGAGCTTTTTCGTTTTAGCTCTCGTTTCGGTGCAATGGGTATTATTCGGTTATAGTCTTGCTTTCGGACCTGATATCAATCATTTACTGGGAAGTCTTGATTGGGCCGGTTTAAGCGGTGTCGGCCAGGAGGCCAACGCTGATTATGCGGCGACTGTGCCTCATCTGGCGTTTATGATCTTCCAATGCATGTTTGCGGTGATTACGCCGGCGCTGATAACCGGCTCGATTGCGGAAAGAATGCGTTTTCCGGCGTTTGCCTTATTTGTTCTGTTTTGGACGACTGTGGTCTATGATCCTTTTGCGCACTGGGTATGGGGCGTTGGCGGCTGGCTGCGCGATTTAGGCGCGCTGGACTTTGCCGGTGGTACGGTTATTCACATTCTGTCTGGCGTATCGGGTTTAGTTGCTTGTTTAGTTATGGGAAAACGTCGCGGCTACGGCGTATCTCCGATGATGCCTCATCACTTGCCGATGACGGTTTTAGGCGCGGCTCTTCTGTGGTTCGGCTGGTTCGGCTTCAATGCGGGCAGCGCGTTAGGAGCAAGCGGTTTGGCCGCCAGCGCTTTTGTTGTGACCAATACGGCAGCAGCAGCTGGTTCGTTGGGCTGGCTTTTTGTGGAATGGATGCATAATGGCAAACCGACCGTTTTAGGTATTGTCAGCGGCTGTATCGCTGGTTTGGTAGGGATTACTCCGGCAGCAGGCTTTGTGGAAATTGTGCCGGCTGTAATTATCGGCTTAGGCGCAGGCATGTTGTGCTATTTCGCAGTCAGCATTTGCAAGCGTCGGCTGGGTTACGACGATTCCTTGGATGCTTTCGGCGTGCATGGCGTGGGCGGCACCTGGGGCGCTTTAGCCACTGGTTTGTTTTGTACAAAAGAAGTGAATCCCGCCGGAGCGGATGGTTTCTTCTACGGCGGCGGTCTGGAGCAGTTCTGGATTCAGGCGGCCAGCGTAGGTATGGCTATTCTGTTTGCAGCGGTGATGACCTTTGTAATTCTGAAAGTTATCGCCCTCTTTACGGAACTGCGTGTTTCCGAAGATGCAGAAGTGGTGGGACTCGATATCAGCGAACACGGCGAAAATGGCTATGTAAGCCAGGAGTTTGGATCAGGCGTACCGATGGGCGCCGGAGCCATGGCGTTCGAACGGCTGGAACAGCCTGTTGCCACGAAGGCGCATTTCTCGTAAACTGATAGTAAAGAATGAGAAGTGCGAGTTGAAGGAGGATTGATGATATGGGCGATTTGATTAAAATCGAAGTGGTCACTCGTCCGGGCAAGCTGGAGGATCTGAAGGATGCTTTAGCGGAAATCGGCATAACCGGCATGACCGTGACCCAGGTATATGGCTGTGGCAGCCAAAAAGGACACACTGAAGTTTATCGCGGTACAGAATACGCGGTCAACTTGCTGCCTAAAGTTAAAGTCGAGACAGTGGTCAAAGAAAGCGAAATGAAAGCCGTCATGGATGTGATGCGCGATACGTTGCGGACAGGCAAACTAGGCGACGGCAAGATTTTCGTATATCCCATTCAAAATGCCATCCGCATTCGCACCGGTGAAGAAGGCGCCATGGCTGTGGGCGAGAAAAAAGAGTAAGTGAA
>NZ_JAQUZF010000021.1:0-8205 GCF_028691475.1 Anaeromusa sp. | reverse complement strand
CCTCCCTCTACTCCCTGTACTCCTGTTAAAAAACTCGTACTCCGTAACCCTCCTGCGTACCCTCCATTTCTCCGGTTCTCTTGTTCAATTCTGTTTCTCTATTTTTGGTTATCCGGCGCATGAGCGGCGATGTATTTGGCAGTGTCGAATTTCTTTTTAGCGCCGCCGAAGGTCATCGAGCGGACTTTGCCGAAAACAGGGCGGCTGGGCCAAGGGCGGTCATGGACGCCGCCGATGCTCCAAGCAATTCCGGCATAGCCGTTAGGATCGCGGCCGTCTAAGGAATAACGATCATTAAGGAGAATGGCTGCCTCCAGGGCTTCTTGGGGCTGCGAAGACCATTCTAGTATTTTTTTGGCCCAATACATGCGCAGATAGCCGTGCATTTTCCCGGTTTGCACCAGTTCGTTCTGAGCGGCATTCCAAAGCGGATCTGCGGTGGCGGCGGTTTCCAGTTGCGCAAAAAGATAGGATGCCGGCCTGGGGTCGCTGAGGTGTTCTACTAAGGTTGCTTGCGCCCAAGAAGGAAAGGCGGTTGTTTGATCATAGTCCGGCGTATAGAAGCAATAGTTGTCCGCCAGCTCGCGGCGCACAATAAGCTCTTCTAGAAATGCGTCGCTGTCTGGGCTGCCCGAGGGGAACAACCGCCTCACTTCCCAGGCGACGCGCTGCGGGGAAAGCTGACCAAAATGCAAATAAGGGGAAAGCTGGGATTGACCGGGCTGATTTGGATCGTTTCGTCTCCACGCATAACCGGACAGGGTATGTTCAAGAAAATAGTCCAGTCTCCGCAAGGCGGCGTTGCTGCCCGGCTTTAGCCAGGTTACTGGCGGAGGGCCGCTGTGCTGCATGCCGATGGTTCGCCATTTTTCCCAAGGAATGCGCGGTGCAAGTGGAGGTCCTTGGACCGCGATGCTTGCAGGGGCGGTTAAGAAGTGAGGTAAAAGACGGTGGATTTTGGGGCGCAGCGTGTAGGCTGCGTATTCGCGCTTGCCTGAGGCCAGCCAAAGAGGCACGATGTTGTGACCGTCTACTTCTGCCACAGACAGGCTTGTTTGTGCTAAGAGCTCCTTTAGCCATAGCCGCTTTAGGCGAAGGGGATCTAGATCGCAAACTAGAAAAGCCGCCTTCTGTTGGCTTAGAAAAGGCGGCAAGGTTTTTGGAGCAGCGTCTGGCAACAGCTGAAAAGAAATGCCTAAGGCTGCCAGCTCTTGTTCGGTTTCCTCTAGACCTTGAAGCATGAACTCGTAATGACGCCAGGAAGCTGCTAAAAAAGAAGGGCTCAAGCAAAAGACGACTACTAAAGAACGCTGCAGCGACGAAGCAAGCGCGGCGGCATGCACTAGAGCGGCGTTATCACGACAGCGCTGTTCGCGACTCATCCAATAAACAACAGGCCCGGAATCAGGCAAGGTATTGCGCAACAGGCGTATTCTTTCTTGCATGGACGCTAGCCTCCTTGGATGCTTAGGCTTGGCAAAGGGGGAGTGCGGAAATTTCCTTTGGCGTAAGCAACCGAATAATTTTGGCAGTCAAATTTTCCGTTAAGTCTAATGTCACATGGTCACTTAAAGGCAGACCGGTTTCGTCGGTAACCAACTGAAGCAAGGGACGGCAGGGAAGCTTGGAGGGGACGTCCACCACAATGCCGAAAGCGCCTGTGTTCAGGCAGACAAAGGAGCCGATGGGGTAGGTGGCCAAATGAGCGAAAAACTCTGTTAAAGCTTGCGGTGAAAAATGGCTGCCCGACAAGGCCTGCAGCAGGTCATATGCGTGGTCAGGGGCCATGCCTAAGCGATAAGGACGGTCGCTTGTGACTGCGTCATAGACATCGGCAATGCTGGTGACCTGGGCGAAAGGATGAATGCTGTCACCGATTAAGCCGCGCGGATAGCCGGAGCCGTCGTTTTTTTCATGATGCTGCAAGGCGACATGGGCGGATAAGAGGGGGATTTTTTCACCATGCCGCAAAATATCAAAACCAAGCTCAGCGTGCTGACGCATAATATCCATCTCTGCTGTGGTAAGGCCGCCTGGCTTTACTAAAATTTCTAAGGGAATATGCATTTTTCCCACGTCGTGAAGCAGCGCGCCCAAGGTTGCGATGCGCAGGTCCTTTTCCTTATACCCCATGTGCAGTAGGGTAAGGGCGGATAAGATGGCGACATTGACACTGTGGGCGAAGGTGTAATCGTCATGTACGCGGATATCGGTAAGGTGCACAAGTACATTGCCGTTTGCCACAATTTCTTCAACCAATTGATCAGCAGCGGCGATGACGGCGTACGCGGAAAAAACCTGGCGGTCTCTCAAGGTGGCGAAACATTCTTTCACTGCCTGCATGGCGACATAGCGTGTTTCATCGCGGACCAGTTCAGGCACTTTGATATCTTTTAAATAGGGATTTTGCACGTAAATGGCTGCAATTCCCAATTCGTTCATGCGTTCAATATAAGCGGTTGTCAGTACTGTATCCTGTGCCAGCAGCAGGCGGCCATCGGTGCCCAAAATAGAGCGGGCTGTCAACATGCCGGCTTTAAGGTCGGTAATCGGAAGCTTTTGCATATAGGTCTCCTCTTTCTTGCGGGCAGTATAACGAGTCAATAACGGTACTATTCGTCATAAAGGGCAGCGGCTCCTTCAGAAAATGCTGGCATGATATTGAGTATTTGTTCAGATCTCGTTACAATGAAAGAGAACTAAGGTTTCGCAGGGGATGACCCGAAGAAGGAGAGCGCAAATGGAGATAAAAAGTCTGAAAAAGCTTAAGTTGTATGGTTTTAATAACTTGACAAAAACGTTGAGCTTTAATGTATATGATATTTGTTACGCTAAGACGCCGCAGCACATGCGGGATTATATTGCCTATATTGATGAAGAGTACAGCGCAGAACGGCTGACAAGCATTTTAGAAGAAGTAGCGCGCATGATTGGCGCCAATGTCCTGAATGTTGCTAAACAGGATTATGACCCGCAAGGCGCCAGCGTGACTATGCTGATTGCGGAAGAACATATGGAGATTCAACCGGAGACCGTCTTGGCGCATTTGGATAAAAGCCACATTACGGTGCATACGTATCCGGAAAGCCATCCGGACAAAGGGATTAGTACGTTTCGCGCCGATATTGACGTATCGACTTGCGGCCATATTTCGCCGCTGAAGGCCTTGAACTTTTTGCTGCGCAGCTTTTGTTCGGATATTGCCATTATGGATTACCGGGTGCGCGGCTTTACAAGGGATATTAAAGGGAAAAAATACTTTATTGATCATAAAATTAATTCCATTCAAAATTACATTGACCCGGAAATTCGTAATTTGTATCAGATGATTGATGTGAATGTCTATCAAGAGAATATTTTTCACACGAAGATGCTGCTGAAGGACTTTGATCTGGATACGTACCTGTTCGGGACGGATAAAAACGAACTGTTGCCTGGGGAAAAGAAAAAAATCAAACAACGCGTAAAAAAAGAAATGGCGGAAATTTTTTCTGGACGGAGAATACCGAAAGTTTAACGCTATTTTCACGAAAAAGCACGGAATAAAGCGAACGTATCTCTCTTGCAAGGCCTGAACATTCATGATAAACTGGCGGTGCAACAAGGGTAAAGTTGGCTTTTTTTCTTAATAAAGAGTACTATAATGTTCGGTTTAGGAGGCGTTTGCGTGTCGGCAGTAAAAAGAATTTTCGTTGAAAAACGGGCGGACCATGCGGTGGAGGCAGCAGGCATTTTAGCGGATTTGCGTGAAAATCTCGGGTTGTCTTCCTTGCGCAGCGTGCGCGTACTCAATCGGTACGATGTGGCCGGGTTGGGTGAGAAGGAATGGGAACAGGCGAAATCTCTGGTGTTTGCTGAACCTATGGTGGATGATGTTTATGAAGAGGTCTTGCCGGTGTGGCCGGAAACCATCTTTTTCGCCATGGAGTATTTGCCTGGTCAATATGATCAACGCGCTGATTCCGCGGCGCAGTGTTTACAGCTTTTGTCGGCAGGCGAGCGGCCTCAAATTCGGACGGCCAAGGTGCTGGCCTTGGGCGGCGCTGTAACGGCGGAAGAATTAGAGCGCATCAAGGCGTACTGCATCAATCCTGTTGAAGCGCGTGAAGCGGCTCTGGAAAAACCGTCTACCTTGGAAGAAGAGCTGGTGCAGCCGGGCGATGTGGCGGTGATGACCGGCTTTTTGGCGTTGGATGAGGCGGCAGTAGGAGCTTTGCATGCTGAATTAGGTCTGGCTATGAGCGCGGCGGATTTGCGTTTTTGCCAAGAATACTTTCAAACCCAGGAAAAACGAGAACCTACGCTGACGGAAATTCGCGTACTGGATACGTATTGGTCAGATCATTGTCGTCATACGACGTTTCATACTTGCCTGGAAGAGGTTCGCTTCGGCGAAGGTCGTTATGGTAAACGGATTGCAGCCGTTTATGATGAGTATTTGGCTACGCGGCGCAAGGTTTACGGCGCCAAGGAGAAAGATCGCGATATCTGCTTGATGGATGTGGCGGTGCTGGGCATGAAGGAACTGCGTCTGCGGGGCTTGTTGGATGATCTGGATGCGTCTGAGGAGATCAATGCCTGCAGCGTTGTGGTGGAAGCCGAAGTAGACGGCAAACCCGAAGAATGGCTTGTGATGTTTAAAAATGAAACTCACAATCATCCGACGGAAATTGAGCCTTTTGGCGGCGCCGCTACTTGTCTGGGCGGGGCTATTCGCGATCCTCTTTCCGGTCGTTCCTATGTATATCAAGCCATGCGGGTAACCGGCAGCGGCGATCCGCGGTGTTCCTTGGCGGATACACTGCCTGGGAAACTGTCGCAGCGCAAGATTACTACAGGCGCGGCTTCAGGCTACAGCTCTTACGGCAACCAGATTGGTCTGGCTACTGGTCAGGTGGCCGAATTCTATGACGAAGGCTTTGTGGCTAAACGCATGGAAGTTGGCGCGGTGATGGCGGCGGCGCCCAAGGAAAACGTTGTTCGTGAGCAGCCGCAGCCAGGAGATGTAGTGATTCTCGTAGGCGGGCGAACTGGCCGCGACGGCTGCGGCGGCGCTACCGGTTCTTCTAAGGCGCATACCGAAGAGTCTTTGGCTACTTGCGGTGCAGAAGTGCAAAAAGGAAATCCGCCGACAGAACGTAAAATTCAGCGTTTGTTCCGTCGCAGCGAAGTAAGCCGGATGATCAAACGGTGCAATGATTTTGGCGCTGGCGGCGTTTCTGTTGCGGTGGGCGAGCTTACCGACGGCGTGCGTATTGAGCTTGACCGGGTGCCCAAAAAATATGAAGGCCTTGATGGCACAGAACTGGCCATCTCGGAATCCCAGGAGCGTATGGCGGTTGTTGTCGCTGCAGAAAATGCCGCAGCCTTCCAGCGTCATGCGGATGAGGAAAATTTAGAAGCTACCGTGGTGGCTACGGTTACCGATGACCGGCGTTTGACTATGTTGTGGCGCGACAAAGCAATTGTTTCTTTGAGCCGGGATTTCTTGGATACCGCTGGAGTCAAGCAGTCAACCAAGGCCTTTGTGGCTGAGCCGTCGGATGTTTCTTTCTTTGGAACTGCGGCGGTGGTCGATTGGCGCGAGGCCTGGCTGAATTTGCTGGGCGAGCTGAATGTATGCAGTCAGAAGGGGCTTGTGGAGCGTTTTGACAGCACTATTGGCGCAGCAAGCGTGCTGATGCCTTTAGGAGGCAAGCACCAGTTGACTCCTGCCGAAGGCATGGCGGCTAAGCTGCCGGTATTGCAGGGGGAAACGACAACAGCCACGGTGATGACCTTTGGTTACCATCCAGCGATCGGCAGCTGGAGTCCTTTCCATGGCGCTCTGTATGCGGTGGTGGAGTCTGTGGCGAAAGTAGTGGCCATGGGCGGTGAGTGGCGGCGCATTCGCTTGTCCTTCCAGGAGTATTTTGAACGCTTAGGGACGGACCCGCAGCGTTGGGGCAAGCCTTTGGCGGCGCTATTGGGCGCTTTTGAAGCGCAGGTGCAATTGGGGCTGCCGGCTATCGGCGGCAAAGACAGCATGTCTGGTTCTTTCCAAGAATTGGATGTACCGCCGACTTTAATTTCCTTTGCGGTATCTCTGGCTCATGCGTCGCAGGTTGTGTCGCCGGAGTTTAAGGAAGCTGGCAGTAAATTGTTATGGCTCCCTGTAGCGCGGGACGCTGAAGAAATCCCTGATTTTGCAGGTATGGCCGCCATGTATGACCGCGTAGGCGAATTGACAGCCAAGGGTCTTGTTAAAGCGGCTTCGACGGTGCGTTATGGAGGCATTGCCGCTGCGGTCAGCCGCATGAGCTTTGGCAATGCCTTGGGAGTGCGTTTTGGCGCTGAAGTGGAGCCGACAGGTTTATTTGCGCCGGAATACGGCAGCTTGCTCCTCGAAGTGGCGGCTGATCTGGATGTGGCGGAGGCCCTTGCCGACTGCCGCGTGGTAGAACTGGGAACGGTAACGGCAGAACCGGAATTTGAGCTGCAAGGACGGAGTCTGCGTCTTGCGCAGGCGCAGGCTGCTTGGGAAGCGCCGCTAGAAAAGGTATTTCCTACGAAGGCGTCCGTTCCAGCTGGAACGCCTGCGGGCAGTCTAGGGGCTGCGAAAGAGCGGCGGCGCAGTTCGCTGCGTTTGGCAAAGCCCCGCGTGCTTATTCCTGTTTTTCCGGGAAGCAATTGTGAATACGACACTGCCAGAGCGTTTGAAAAAGCGGGGGCTGTGGCGCAAACGCTGGTGATTCGTAATCTGACGCCGGCGGCGGTGGAAGAATCGGTGCAAGCTTTTGCGGCGGCCTTAAAGCAGGCCAATATTTTGATGCTTCCCGGCGGCTTCAGCGCTGGCGACGAACCGGACGGTTCCGGTAAGTTTATTGCGACGATGCTGCGCAATCCGGCTCTGAGCGAAGGCGTGACCGAACTGTTGCAGCAACGGGATGGCTTGGTGCTGGGGATTTGCAACGGCTTCCAGGCGCTAATCAAACTGGGGCTGCTGCCTTTTGGCGAAATTCGGCCTTTAGATGCTTCTTGCCCTACTTTGACCTTTAACTCTTTGGGACGGCATATTTCTTGTTTGGCTCGCACGCGTGTCACTAATAATCGTTCGCCCTGGTTGGCGCTGACGGAAAGTGGCGACGAGCATGTAGTGGCGATGTCTCACGGCGAAGGACGTTTTTACGCCTCGCCGCAGTGGCTGAAGACGCTGCACGCCGCTGGACAAGTGGCGACACAGTACGTGGATTTGGCGGGCCAGCCTACGCATGAGCTGCCGCATAATCCGAATGGCTCTTTAGATGCAATTGAAGGCATTACAAGTCCGGATGGCCGGGTGTTGGGGAAAATGGGCCATTCCGAGCGAATTGGGGAGAATGTATTTACCAATGTGCCTGGGGCGAAGGATCAGCATATTTTTGAAGCCGGTGTAGCCTATTTTGCAAAATAGGAAGTGTAATGTTGTAAATTGACAACATAGGCAACCTTTGCTAGGATGGACAAGGCTGTTTGGCGTACGCGCCAGACGGTCTTGTCCAATTTTTTTTAGTATTGCTGCTAGGTGCGCCTTGTGAAAGAGAATGTTTGCGATTATTCCGATAATATATGATAATACAAGTAAGGTGCAGGCAGTGTAACCACAAAAAAGAGCCATTAAATTTAAGGAAGGAAGTGAGGTAAATGAACGGACAAAGAGAAACCTTTTCTTCCGGCTTAGCCGTCTTTTTTGCGACCCTTGGATCGGCTGTCGGCTTAGGGAATATCTGGAAATTCCCTTATTTGGTGGGAGAATATGGCGGCGGTGCGTTCTTGGCGGTGTATTTGCTGTGCGTGGCCTTTATCGGCTTGCCGGTAATGTGGACGGAGTTTTACGTGGGGCGCAAAACGCGTAAAAATCCTGTAGGGGCGATGAGCATGCTGAGTCCAGGCACGCCTTGGAAACATGTGGGGACCATGGGCGTAGCGTCAGCGTATTTGATTATGTTTTTTTACAGTTGCGTAGCTGGTTGGGTATACTACTATTTGTTCAAGGCAATTCAAGGTGATTTTGTGGGCATAACCATGGAGGCGGCCAAGGCTGAATTTGGCGCCGTCGTAGTCGGTCCTTTATCGCCGGTTTTGTGGCAGTTTATTGTATTGGTGGTTGTTTCCAGCATTATTGCTTTCGGTGTGCAAAAAGGGATTGAACGTATGACCAAGACCTTGATGCCGTTATTATTTGTT
>NZ_JAQUZF010000020.1:0-31372 GCF_028691475.1 Anaeromusa sp. | reverse complement strand
TGCGGCGAGAGTTTATAACAATGGTGTATGTACCGTCGTGATTCGCTGCGGAAAATGCCTTAACCCTGCAGGGCAGGTCTTGGTACCTGACAATTATATTCACTGACCATCATCCTTTTTCATACGGTTGACCATATCCATGACAAACTGGATGTCTTCCTTAGTTAGTTTCTTGCTGGCATCAAACAAGATGCGCATTTCTGGGTTCTTGTGGAGCTGATCGGCAAGCTCTGCAACTTCGGGGTCGAGGTAGTAGCAGGGGTGATTTGGTATTTCACTTCTTCCTAAAAGATAGTTCATATCAACATTGAAAAAGTCGGCAAGCACTTCCAATGTTTCAAAGTTAGGCTCTCTACTTCCAGACTCATACATACCGATGGCGCTGCGGCTTAATCCCGTAGCTTTGGCAAGTTCATCCTGTGTAAGGTTTTTCTCGAGTCTCAAGGTTTTTATTCTTTCATTAAATGCCACGTCGCATCATCCTTTTTGTTTTATAATATCACGATACGTGATGGAAAACAATAAAAATTTGTCACGTTGTGTGTTGACATGCTATTATCCTCGTGCTAATATTAATTTAGACACGAAATGTGACTAAAAAGGAAGGAGGATGCCACATGACTAATCACAAAACAATTGCAGAACGTCTCGTGGAACTGCGCGGCGATGAAAAGCGACTTGTAGTTGCGTCTGCTTGCGGCATTAGTAAATCAGCTCTTACTATGTATGAGTTGGGCGCGAGGATACCACGCGATGAAATTAAAGTCAGGTTGGCAGCGTACTACGGTACTACTGTTGAAGAAATTTTTTTTAAATCTCAATGACACGTTTTGTGTCAAAAAGAAGAAAGGAGCCTAACATGAATCTTACTCTGGTAAAAAAGGACGGCCAGCATTGGGTGGACAGCCGCCAGGTAGCGGAGATGGTGGATAAAGACCACGCGCACCTGTGCCGGGATATTCGCGGTTATATTGGAGATTTGGAAAAACCAACGAATCCAAATATGGATTGGTTAGATTTCTTCAAGGAATCAGCATACAAGGACAGAAAAGGCGAAACTCGCCCATGCTACCTAATCTCCCGGAAGGGCTGCGACTTCATCGGCAACAAGATGACCGGCGAAAAGGGAACTCTCTTTACGGCGGCATACGTCAGCACATTCCATGACATGGATGACCGGCTGCGGTTTCAAGCAGCCAAGCAAGTTGACATCGCCACCAAGAAGGCCCTCAGTATGGCCGCAGCAATTCAGAAATACATGGGCGTAAAGCCAGGGATTGCGCAGGCCACTTGTTTGGGAATGATGGAAGCGGAATATGGCGTAGACCTTGAGCCTGTAAAAAAGCTAATTCCAGCAGCAGCACATGATACGGGCTTTTTGAATCCTACTGAGGTTGGAAAGCGGCTGAGTATGAATGCCGCAAAAACTAACTTAATGCTTGCAGGGATAGGGCTACAGGAAAAGATTGAAGGAGACTGGCGCTTGACGGATGCCGGTAAGCCACATGGCGAAGAGATGCCCTTTACCCGTAACGGACACAGCGGCTATCAAATCAAGTGGAATGAATCTGTAGTTGGTTTGCTGACAGCAAGCGCCGGGGAGTAGGTATCTCTTCCAGCCGACTGGCGGCAAAAAGAAGAAAGGAGCGTAGACATGGATCTTTCAAAAGAGAAAACGGAGTTTGAAAAGATATTAGGAGCAAACGCAGAGACAGTTAGTGAGCTGTACAACATTCTAAGAGCCAAAGAACTTACTGTGTATGAAGCATTGTGGTTGCTTGATAAAACCAAAGAGGCTGTGCAGATAGTTAGTAAAATTAGCAATCAACGGGTAGGTTTTTTGTTTGATAGTTTACAAAGAATTACAGTTTTTCAGCGCAAATAAGCTTGAGCTCTTCAAAATTTCGCTTGTACTCAATCACCATTTGGCGTAAAAGCTGTTCGTCGGTTATCTGTATTGAACCTTTCAATGAATGCATATACATGGCTGAAGCGGTAACTATGGCTAGATCATGTGCTACTTGTTCTTTTGAAATCATTGTCCCCCTCCTGTTCGCATCTGCACAGCTAAATCCAGCATAGCAAGAGCTATGAGTTTATTCAAACCATTAGATTATCTCTTCCAGCCGACTGGCGGCAAAAAGAAGAAAGGAGCGTAGTGCAATGCCAAGAAACGACGGAATGCCAGACTTAAATAACTGGCAACCATATCTGAAAGAATGCGGATGCAAGACCATTGGCGAGATGTCCGCATTGCTTGCAACCAAGGGCGATGGCATAGAAGCAATCTGGTTAGGTAAGGCGATTAGTGCAAGAACAAACGAAATTGCCGACGCGATTGTAAAAAACCTCTGTAACGAAGGTCTTTCCATCATGTCGGCAATTAAAGTATTGGGATTGGTTCGCGGGAAAATCATGAAAACAAAATTTATCCCTTGATGTAATTAGCAATTTCCTCTGCGCTGGGCTTTGGCGGTTTATGAATTGCATTAGGATTCATATCATTCAAAATCCTAATTTGCATTTTTTCGCCGCGACTACAGCGATTCCCGGAATTTGCGCCAGCAAGGCAACCGAAGAAAACTTCGCCATAAGAAGAACAGATGGGAAGATTGTGGCAGTCGTGTTCATAGACTTCTTTGCCGGAATCATCAGCACGAACTGCGTCGGTCAATGCCTTGCTAATAAGTGGGTTTTGGTAAGCCAATATAATCACCTCCTCTCGAGGAGGGCTTCGACGTTCAATTTGGTTATCCTGCGAAAAGAAGAAAGGAGCGTGATTATGACAGAACTCATCCCGGCTTCGCACAACCTTCCTGCAACCATCGAAGACCTCGCCAAGTTCATCTTGGTTGGCCGGGAAAAACTTGTTTCCGTGCGGGCCGAAATCCGAGCCATCAACAAACTGGAATTAGCCGAAGAAGTTCGCACCCAGAAACGCAACGAGGCGCAGATGCTTAGCGAAGCGCTCTTGGATGCGGAAGTGCGGATCGGGGAGCTGCTGAAGCAGATTCCGAAAGCTGCTGGGTTTAGGAGTGACTTACAACCTAAGGACACCAATGTCCCGAGGTTAACCGCAGTAAAATCTGAAAAGCCAAAAGCAGAAGCGATTCAAGACTTAGGATTTACAGAAAAACAAAAACAGCGCTTCGAAACCCTCGCCTCCAACAAAGATGTAGTCGAGCAGGTCAAGGCCGAGGCCAGGGAAAACGACGACCTGCCAACCCGTTCCAGGGTGCTGCAATTGGTAAAGCAGAAAAACGCACCGCCACCCAAAGAGGAAAACTACGAATTCCGCTACCAGGCAGCCCGGAGCATTAACGAAGCTATCTCTGCGGCGTGTTTGGTGAAAGTGTCGCAAGAACACCTGCAGGCATGGCATGAATCCCTGACAGTAAAAGGGGAGGGCGCTTTCCAGTTGGACATGGTGAACGAGGCTCTTGAAAATCTTCGGGTTATAAAAGCTTTTCTAAGCAGAAAGGAGCACCAAAAGTGAGCATTTCCAGGGAAGCCAGACGGCTGATCATCGACCAGTTCATTGAGAGCCCCAAGCGAAGCAAGAAAGACTTGCTCGATATGATTAGTCCGCATTACGTTCCCGATTACAAGAAGTTGGCCGAACAGGACATGGGGCGTCTTGCTAATCGGATCGCATCAACAATCAAAGATGAAACAGGCGCAAGAAACGTATTTGCCGTGGATTCTGACGGTGAGCGGTGTTACATCAATGTAGATGAAAGCGACAACATTAAAGATGTTCGAAACGTCTACAGGACGCTTGTAAAAGGCCGCGATTGCCGCGACAAGTCCATCGAAAAGGTACTCAAGCGCGGCAAGGAATTGGCGGAACAGTTGTCATTGGATTTTGGATGAGAAAGGGTGTAACGCCAGATGGAAAAAGATAAGGCACCTATTCAAATGGTATCCTACGCACCGATCGTAGAAGGCGCTATGAAAGAAGTGCTCGCGATTATGCAGCGGAAACAAGAAGCGCTGCAAGCGGGAGAGCCTTTCGACGAAGAAGCGGAGATCAAAAAGCATTTTGCCTTGAAAAAAGAAACCGCGAAATTATCATCAATCAAGAGCGCATAGAAAGGAGCCACCATCATGAAACCTGATTTCACGAAGTTTGCCTACACTGGGAAAATGACTCGCTCCAAAAGCGTATTCCAGCTTTACTTTCAGCAAGAGGGCTGGGCTGCGGTGCTGCGGGTTGGATCAGCGAATACGGGGCACTGGTTTTCTGATGATGACAAATGTAGCGGCGAATTGACGCCGGAAGAAACCGAGCTGCTGCTCATGAAACTACGGTGAGAGGAGGTGAAAAAGATGGAAAACGCTAGTATGAAGCCAGTTCTTCGCAAAACAAAAGAAATTCATATCCGGGCAGGGGAGCTAGAAAAAATAGCAACGCTCTTATCTGCACTTCTGAAAGACATTAATTTCAAAAAGAAATGCCGGATAGTGCTGGAACACGACCCGGCGGCAGTAGATGTGCTTGAAGTTTTCACAGAAGAGTAATGATGCAGTTTGGAGGAAAATGAACGACAGTTCTTATGTCGTTCGGATTATCCCAGAACACTTCAAAGTATCCTGCGTTTGCAAGGTCCGGGATTGTCATGAAAGCTAATTGATCGACCGTGGCTAGTAATGAGTCTCTTTCAGAAAGAGATAGGTCTTTTGTGTTAACAGAGTAATGTTTTAATGCCAACCTTTTCACCTCCCTTCTCGTCTTCACTTCGGGAGCGTGATGGAAAATCCTTCAAAAAGAAAGGAGCAATCATGACCTCGTTAAATGAAAAGCCCCCCCAGCGTTGCAGCACTGAGGGGGCCAAGGAAAACCTAACCTATCTTCAATCATACCGCATGCGTCCTGTAATGGCAAGCCGGCGGTTTAATCTCTGGCTGCTGCGGGACCGGGCTAAACGCGCGGATCGGATTGATTCCATGTTCGGGAAAGTTATTCTGGTGGCGTTCGTATACTTCACTTTGCAGATATGGAGGGTGCTGCTATGAGACGAGCACATCAAGTACGTTGCGAGTGCTGCGGAAAGCAGATGCAGACTCACGACTCGTACTACATGTCTGGCAAGAAAATCGTTTGCTTTAAATGTTTAGTATCTCGTTCGGCACACCTGCCTATGGTAAGTACTAATTAAAAAATGGAGGTCTTGCACCGTGAAAAAATATGAATTGACTAGCGAATCTAAATTGTGGTTTGGGCGTACATTGTTCCGAATTAAGGCTCTGATTTCCTTTGGTGGTGTTGAGGTCGGTGAGCTCGGTGGCTTCGTGGAAAAGGAAGAGAATCTTGATCAGTCCGGCAATGCTTGGGTGTACGGCAATGCTTGGTTGTCCGGCGATGCTCGGGTGTCCGGCGATGCTCGGGTGTCCGGCGATGCTCGGGTGTACGGCGATGCTCGGGTGTACGGCAATGCTCAGGTGTCCGGCAATGCTCGGGTGCTTTCGTGCAAGCACGTTGCTTGGTTCTCGAATGTCGGCTCTGAAGACGGAACGCTCACTGCGTACACAACCAAAAACGAAATCGAAATCACGCGCGGTTGTTTCCAGGGCTCTCTTGAAAAGTTTGAAGCAGCAGTTACAAAACGCCACGGTGAAAGCGATTTCGGCAAACAGTATGTGGCCTTGGTGCAATACATCAAGCTTCGGTTTTTAGGCGTAACCGTGGAGCTTGAGGTTGAGGACGCTACTGATGCGGTACCGGAAACAGAGATCGCCGCGGAAACAGAGGCCGATGATGCTACCTGATGTTACTCAACTGCCATGGCATACAGCAGCATACCCGCACCGTGCACCTGATGTGCCGGAGCCGGCAAGGAAGCAGTGTTCAGACTGCGGGTGCTTATGTGCAGCAGACGAACTGCGTTATGGGCCTGGACTAGACCTTCATAAATATTGCCCTGATTGCTACGAAGAACGATTCAAGGAGGAACAAAATGGATTTTGAGATATTAACGCACTCGCGGATCAAGGCGCGGAAAAACTGCCCCATGCATGAGCATATTCGTTATGACTTGCAGCTGGTACCGAAAAACAAACGCGAAGCGCTGAACATCGGATCGGCGGTGCATCTTGGCTTAGAAACTAGCGATATTGACCAGGCGGTTGCCTATTTTGACGGAGCTATGCCGAGTACGCAGGAAGAAGCGGATAAGCTGGAAATCAATCGGTCCATGGTACGGGCCATGCTGCAGGGATACTTCGCCAAGTTTGGCCAATGGCCAGACGACTCTATGAAGGAACAGAAATTTGATATTCCGATCGTTAATCCGGAAACAGGAGCGCAGTCGCGGACCTTCCGGCTAAACGGTAAGATTGACGCCATTGTGAAGTTAGACAATCAGTACTGGATCGTGGAGTACAAAACCGCTGGCCAAATCAACGAAGGATACCTTGAGCGCCTAGAGCTGGATGACCAAATCAGTACCTATATTTATGCAGCGCAGAAAATGTTTGGCATCAATGTCGCCGGCGTTATCTATCGGGTAATCAAAAAGCCATCCATCAGGCCGACCAAGAAAGAATCCATCGCTCAGTACTGCCAGAGGCTGGAGCAAGACTATCAAGAACGACCAGACTTCTACTTCTACGAGGGCCAGTTTTATCGCTCTCAGGAAGATCTGGAACAGTTTGAAAAGGAACTTTGGGCCTTCACGAAAGAGTACCTGTACCAGCGAAGCAAGAACATCCATTACAAAAATGCTTCCCGCTGCCTGGATTGGGGCAAATGCGAATACATGCCAATTTGCACCGGCCAGGCTGATTGGGAATTGTTTTACGAGAAAAAAGAAATCCATGAAGAATTGAAAGGGGACGCACAATGAGTTTACTACCGACCCAGAAAAGCAGCCCGCAGCATGATTTTGAGAAGTACACCACCCTGATTTACGGGGCGCCGAAAACCGGTAAATCCACGCTGGCCAGCCAGTTCGACCAAGCGTTGTTCTTAGCCACAGAAGCCGGCTTGAACGCCTTGGAAACCTACAATGTGCCAATCACTAGCTGGGAGGAATTCCTCGCCGCCTGCGGAGAAATTGCCGCCGGCAAGCATGAATTTAAAACCATCGTTATTGATACGGTGGACAATCTCTTCAAGTTTTGCTCGGCGTTTATTTGCCAGAAAAACAAGATTCAGCACGAATCCGAGCTGGATTGGGGCAAAGGCTGGAAGCTGGTTAAGGACGAGTTTGCCCGAGCCATTATTAAACTCACATCGTTGCCCTACGGCGTAGTCCTCATTAGCCACGCCGAGGCGCTAGAGATTAAGACCCGGACCGGCTCTATTACCAAGTGGGTACCGACCATGCCCAAGCAGGCCCGGGAGATTACCCTTCCAATTTGCGACTTCATCTTCTATGTCACTATTGAGAACGGCGCAGACGGTCCGCAGCGCATCATTCGCACCAAGCCGTCTGAGAATTGGGAGGGCGGCGACCGTACTGGCGCGATGCCGGAAACGCTCGAAATGAGCTACACAGCAATTAAAGAGGCCTTTGGCCAAGCAATGGGAGGTAAAACAGCATGAGTGAATTTGAGAGCTTTTTGAAGAACTTTGATGATGATTTTGAAAAGGCGGAGGCCACCAGCTTTACGCCGCTGCCGGATGGAAAATATCAGGCGCGTGTCGATACCATCCGGATTGAACCAAACAAAAAAACGAATGAGCTGGCGCTACGCATGGACTTAGTGGTTGCCGTCGGCGAACACAAAGACCGCAAGGTCGTGTACTACAAGAGCATCAACGAAAAGCAGCTCCCGTACTTAAAGTCGGACCTGGCGCGGATCGGCGTCAACCCGGAGCCGTTCAGTAAAATCGAAAGCTATTTCCCAGGCGTGCTGGATAAAATCTTGGAAGTGGAAATGAAGACCAGTAAGCCGGGGCAAGATGGCAAAACCTATTCCAATCTCTACATCAATAAAACTGTCGGGACAGCCCCTGATGGTGCAGCAGGGAACGCAAAAATCGACACTAGTAATTTGCCGTTTTAATGCTGCTTAGAGACTACCAGGAGCGCGGTATTTTACCGCGCTCGTTTTGTAAAGAGAGGTCGAGAATGAGCGCGTTTATTGATATCTCAGGACAAAAGTTTGGCAGGCTGACAGCCGTGCAAAGAGTGACAAAGGCTGGCGAGAAGACCAAGTGGCTTTTTTCTTGTGAATGCGGAAAGAGCCATATCGCAACGCTAAATAATGTTCGGAGCGGAAAGACGCTAAGCTGTGGGTGTTTGCATAGCGAAATATCTGCACGGATCGCAAGAAAGATTTCAGAAAAAGCGCGTTGTGTAAATACGATTCACGGAAAAAAGAACGAGCGAATCTATACTACTTATTCAAATATGAAGGCGAGATGCTACAACCAGAAAAACACTCACTATAGTCGATATGGTGGTCGAGGAATTACGGTTTGTACCGAATGGAGAAACAGTCCTCAAGCATTTTTCGACTGGGCTCTGAAAAACGGATATACCGATGAATTGACAATTGATCGGATTGACAATGACAAAGGATATTGTCCGGAAAACTGTAGGTTTGTTTCGCAGGCAACTCAGTTGCGTAACAATAGCAGAAATGTTTTTGTAACTATCAATGGATCAACCAAGGTTCTAGCTGATTGGGTGAAGGCGCTAGGCATCAGTCGTGGCAAAGTTGCCCGTGCTATGAGCCAGGGCATGTCGCCAGTGGAGGCCATCGACTATGCAGTTAAGGGACTATCAATCTAGAGGTATCAATGATATCCGCGCTCGTTTTGTACAAGGCATGCGGTCGGTTTGTTTTGTGGCTCCGTGCGGTGCGGGGAAGACGCTGCTTATGGCCTACATGGCCCAGCGTGCTGCATCCTTCGGCAACCGTACATTGTTCCTGGTGCATCGCAAAGAGCTCATACAGCAGGCCGCAGGGACCTTTCAGGCGCTTAATATGCACTTTGGTGTTATTGCTCCTGGGTACCCGCAAACAGGCGATTCCATTCAGATCGGCAGCGTACAAACCGTGGCCAGGCGACTGGGTGGCTTAAAAGATTTCCAGCTAATTATTCTCGATGAATGCCACCACGCGACGGCGGCAACCTGGATGGCCATACTGCAATATTTTGAGGAGGCCAAGATAGTCGGGCTTACGGCTACGCCAGCACGCTTAAATGGGCAAGGGCTGGGCAGTGTGTTCGAGACATTGGTAATGGGGCCGCCGGCCAAGGAACTGATTTGTAGAGGTTTTCTGGCACCATACAAATATTACGCGCCGCCGGTCATGGCGGACCTGGGGAATATACGGATTAAGATGGGAGATTTTGATGCGAAAGAAGTCGAGGTTCGAGTTAATAAATCTGCGATTATCGGCGACGCAGTGGCTCACTATCTCAAGCTGGCCATTGGACGCCAGGGAATCGCGTATTGCGCCAGCATTGCCCACAGCCAAAACACGGCAGCGTCCTTTCGGGCGGCGGGAGTATCGGCCGTCCATATCGACGGGACGACGCCGGCGGCCGAGAGAGAGCAGACGGTCGCAGCCTTTCGGCGAGGAGAAATAAAGGTCCTTTGTAATGTGGACCTGTTTGGCGAGGGTGTGGATGTGCCGGCCATGGAAGCGGTGATGCTTTTGCGGCCGACACAATCTCTCACGCTGTTTATACAGCAGAGCATGCGGGGCATGCGCGCCGATCGGAACAATCCGGACAAGCTGGCAATTATCTTGGACCATGTGGGAAATGTCATGCGTCACGGTTTGCCGGATGCCGAGCGAGAATGGTCGTTGGAAGGACGCGAGAAAAAATTCAGGCAGAAGCAGCAGGCGCTCGTAAAAATCAAAGTCTGTCAAAATTGCTTTGCCGCACATGATCCGGCGCCGGCTTGTCCGTTCTGTGGATTTCAGTATCCGATAGCCAAGCGAGAAATCGAAGAGGAAGAAGGAGAACTGAAAGAATTCTCGCCTGTCGAAAAAACAGAGCGTCGAATCGAAGTAGGTCGGGCCACTAGCATGGATGACTTGATCCGAATAGCCAAGGAACGGGGATATAAAAACGGCTGGATAAAAATCCAGGCAAAATTGAAAGGAATAAGGGGATAGAACTATGGACCTTCATGAACGATTGGTCAACGTAAACAAGGCCGCCAAGGCCATTTTGGAAGCAGGAACTTTCATCCTGATTCCCATCAGCGAAGACTTCAACCTGGTTGCTACGAATCATTTCATCCTGCGCCTCAATGATAAGCAGTTTTGGAAAGTGCAGTGCAAGATTGAAGCTAAGCAGCATGAGGTTTGGCTCTATAAGGCCAAGGATGGCCTAGAAGAAGCGCAGGGTGCTCTCACAGCGGATGATGTGCGGAATAAGTACGTTACAGTCATGAACCATGGCACGGTGGGCGTGCTGGCGTCGACTCGGCTGAACCTGGATGAGTATATCCGGCTTTACGTAGATAACACGCGCTATTACGGCATCCATTCCAAATACTTTGAAATGCTTTCCGGCGGATATCCCGCAATCAAGAAATTGGCCTCCAAAGAGTTTTTGCTCGTGGATGACATTCACCTGATTTGCCCGGTTGATCTTGGAGAAAAGAAATGCGAATTTCTGAAGGAGGTTGCCTTATGTTAGAGCAGGCGCTGAAGAAGCTGCAAGACGAGATGGATAAAGAGAAAAACAACAGCTATGTGGTATTCATCGGCGGCTACTTAAAAACACACATTCAGGCGCATCCGGCGGATGCTGCGCTCATTATGGACGAAAAGAAAACCATTGCCGGCAGCCTTGAAAAAATGAAAGGGATTGCCTCTAAACAGAAGATTGGCAACGTCGCCGTCATCGCCCCGGACCAAGGTTTTAAAATCATCAACGAATACTTTGGGATTCACGGGGAAATGCCGGTGGCCGCTGAGCCGAAAGCGCCAGTTTCTGTTGAGATTCCAGCTCCGGCCGCTGCGGCGCCAACGGGATTGGACATTTCGCTAGACGATCTTTTGTAGGAGGCGAGAGCATTGTCTTTTAAAGAGGACAAAAAGCATTTCCCCAGGCTAGGAAAGGCGTTTCAGCAGTTTATGCACAATGAAGCGTTTTTGCATAGTCGGTATATCTTTATCCGCCGCCTGGGCCGCAAGCGTTTTGGTTACTGCACCTATTGTCATCGTGACTTTGAACTGCATCGATCTTACGACCACAACGAGCCCATGGAGTGCCCGGAATGCAAGAGCCAGTGCATTGGCAAGCATGCTGGGCGTGGCCATAAAACCTTGGTCGATCGTTCTTATTTCGTGTTTTATGAAAAGTCGAAACTGGATCCGAAAGTGGTTGTGGTCAGAGGCTTCTTTGCGGTGCGGGATTACGGCGGCGACGACATCAGGAACGTGCAGACACGCTACGACTGCGAAAGCTATTATGTTTTTCAGTCTGGTAAAACACCTAAGATGTACCGGCAAGAGTACCGGTACAGCCTTGAGAAAAACTCCTATGTTCCTCACATGGTGCGATGCAAAACAGCGTACTCGTTGTTCCCTAAATACATGGGCCAAGGATATTCCATATATTCTTCCCAGGAAAATATTGCGGCCGTAGTAAAAGGAACACCATTTCAGTACAGCACGTGGGAAACGTACGCCCATAAAACTGATGCAGTAAAAATACTTGCGCTTTACTGCAAGCATCCATGCGTTGAGTATCTCACAAAAATCGGCCTTGATATGGCCGTGAAGGACAAGCTTTACGGCTATAGTAGAACTTTCGGGGTCATAAACTGGAGCGGAAAAACGCTTCCAGATGTGCTACGCATGAAAATTAACAAGGATGATATTCAAGAGCTTCGTAAGCTGCAGCCTGACTCTAGGGAATTAAGGATCTGGCAAATTTTCCGCAAAGAAAATCCAAGTGTGTTGTTAAGCGAGGTATTAAAAGCTCATCGCGGAGTTTTTTCCAGGCTAGACGTAGAGGAGGTAGTTGATATCCAGCAACAATGTTCTTTGGTTAAATTAGCTGCGTATTTAGAAAAGCAGTTGGAAAAGGATAAAGAGCATTATCGCTATATTGGCGCTCTAGGGATAACGTACCGAGACTACCTCCGGGATGCAAAAAAGCTAGACTTTGACTTAACGGATCCATCGGTATTATTCCCGCGGAACTTACAGACAATGCACCAAAATACTATCAAGCAAGTGGAAATCCAGAAAGACGAAATCCTAGAGAAAAATGTGCATCGACGTTATGACGAACTAAAGCGATATTGCTTTGAAGGCGAAGCAATATTAATCCGTCCAGTGGCTTCCATTGACGAGCTGATCCGAGAAGGAAAGGCTCTGCAGCATTGCGTTGGAACCTATGCGGAACAGCATGCGTTTGGGAAAACCGCAATCTTAGTTATCCGAGAAACACAACGACCTGAAAAACCATTTTACACGCTTGAACTAAAAGGGAATGAAGTCATCCAGTGCCGCGGCCGCAAGAATTGCGCGCCTACACCTGAAGTAGACAAATTCGTTGCACAGTTCAAGCTGGCCAAGTTGGGCAAAAAGAAAGGAGCCAAAACCGCATGAGTGAGTTGGTGGAAAGTTATCTCAACAAAGTAAAGCAGTTTTGTAATCCACTTGTTCCCAAAACAAAGCAAGAACAAGCAACTAGAATTCTTGATATTGCGCTGGGAAGTAAAAGTTTTATTGGTGGATGCGGCTATAAAAAAGGAACTATGCATGAAAATATGTTTGCTCTGATTTTCCCTGATTTAGAGCGGCAAGTTGTTTTTGGTACTGGGGTCAATGGCAGTAAAGAATGGCTTAGCCGACGATTTATAGTCGATTTTTATGACCGGAAAAGCAATGTCATATATGAAATTGACGGGAAGTCGCATAAGAAAAAACTTCAGGTATTGAAAGACGCCTTGCGAGATTTGTTTTTCAAGAACTTGGGAATAAAAACTATTCGAATTAGCAACCAAGAAGTTGAGAACATGGCTGCGAAGGTAATATCGAAAAATATTAACAACGAGGTGCTATATGGAAAATCTGTTGGATAGTGGATTTAACTACGCTTCCGTGAGTACGGAAACAAAAACTTTTTTACAGCGAAAAGAAGCTGTAATTGAAGGGGCATTCCATAAAGCTCGTTTTGATGTTGGACGTGAGCTGAAAGATGCTCAAGATCATTTGGCGCAAAATGGTTACGGTTGCTTCCAGCAGTGGGCTGAATCGATTGGGTTTAAACCGGACACGACTCACAGATTAATTCGATATCACGAATTGATTATCGCCAATGGCGATAAACGAGAATTTCTTGAAGCATTACCAAAGCGACTAGTTGATGAAATTGCGCGACCGTCAGTTAATCCTGAAATAAAAGATGCTGTCTTTTCTGGTGATATCACTACCCATAAACAATATCAAGAAGCCATTAAGGCTCAAAAGGAAGCCCAGGGCGAGCGCGACGAGCTCCAGGAAGAGCTGACCCACATGAAAGAAAATCTGCAGCAGCTGATACGGGAAAAATCTACACTGCAGACCAAAGCCAGTACCCTGGAGGAAGAAAACGAAGACTATAAAACCACCATGGAGCAGGCCCGAACGAGTATGGATTCTTTGGTGGAGAAAATCAAAGCCAAGGACTTGGAGTTGCTGAAGCTTACAGAACAGCTGCAGGAGGCTCAAAGCGGCATAGTTGATGAAGAGCAAGTAACCAAGCTCAAGGCTCAGCTGCAGCAGGCCCAGGAAGAAATCAATGGCCTCCAGGAAGAACTGAAAAAGCCGCCGACCATCTCAACGGTGATTGAGGAAAAGATTCCAGAAGCCACGGTGCAGGAGTTGGCCAGGCTGCAAGAAGAGGTGGAGCGACTCAGGTCCGCGCCAAAGGAAGCGGCTCCAGGCGATGCCGCGGCGCTGAAATACAGGGTCGCTTTCGAAGTGCTGAAATCGAACTTCAACCAACTGCTTCAGTCTCTGGCCGAAATCACGGACACGGAAACTCACACTAAATACCAGGCAGCAACGAAAAAACTCATTGCGGTCATGGGAGAGCGTTTATGAGGGAATCCGACATTCAAAATGACATCCGGAAAGCCATATCTCCTTTCGGTACCTATTTCCGCGCAAACGTTGGACAGGCTTGGACAGGGAAAGAAATTATCCGCTTGGCCAATGGCGACATTTTAATCAAGGAAGGCAGGCCGTTTAATACCGGCTTGCCTCCGGGCTTCCCGGATTTATTTGGCTTTACCCTTCGCAACGCTATGCCGGTATTTACCGGACTAGAGGTTAAGACTCTAAAGGGACGGATCCGGCCGGAACAAAAACACATGCTTTCCTTTCTGCAGTCGCAAGGCGCCATTGCCGGCATTGCGCGATCGGCGGAAGATGCAGTGAAGTTAGTGCATCCGTAGCGATATCACAGCATATGCAGAAAGGAGGCGACAATCATTTTTTTAGAAACACTCTTTGGAGAACTCGAGTCAGGATTCATTTACTTATGGACGCTGCCCGACCAGAAGACACACTGGTTCAAATCCTCCCGACTTTCAGAAATGGTAGACACGGCGCAGCAGCTGTCGGCGTCTGGAATGGATGTATATTTCGGCGTAGGTGCGGCGAAGGAGCCACGATTCGGCGGCCGCGCCAGAGCGGATGACGTTATGGCTATTCCAGGCGTATGGCTGGATATTGACCTAAAGCACGACACGCATGTTCAGCAAGACCTGCCGGAAACCATTGCGGAAATTGAAACCAAACTGCCGCTACTACCTTCCGTGTTGGTCCATTCTGGCCACGGGCTTCATGCGTACTGGCTTTTCAGGGAGCCGTGGGTATTCTCAGACGAGCAGGAACAAAAACGCGCCAGACAGCTATTACGTGGCTTTCAGATGTATGTAAAACAGAGGCTTGGCTACAAGCTCGACAGTACACATGATTTGGCCAGAGTGCTGCGGGTACCGGGAACTCTCAACTATAAAGCGGACCCGGTGCCCGTGGAAATCCTGCAGCAAAATGACCAGCGGTACAATATCGACGACATTGACCAGTTTATCCTGGATGACGTTCCAGTAAATGACTATGCGGCCCGAGAAAAATTCAAGCGGCTGCCGACCGACGGCGACGCCGGCATTTTACTTGAGAGATGCGCCTTTGTGCAGCACTGCATGGCTGACGCGGCGATACTTCCGGAAACCGAATGGATTGCCATGATAACGAACGTGGCCAGATGCCAAAGCGGTCCAGAGCTGGTGCATGAACTGTCTAAGCCGTATCCCCGATATTCCGCAGATGAAACCAGCAAGAAAATTATTCACGCGCTAAATGATATGAGCCCGACGACCTGCGCGTACATCCAGAAATTCTTGAAGTTTGACGGCTGCCCGTCTAGCGGTTGCGGGGTAAAATCTCCGTGCGCATTTGCGTTGGCCAAGCCGAAAAGCCAAGAGCCGGAGGCTGCGACGGTACCGCCTGGAACCATTGAAGCGCTAACGGACTTAGGCAATGCCGAACGGTTTGTAAGGATGTTTGGCCACAAGCTCAGATACTGCCACCAGTTCGGAACATGGCTCATTTGGGACGGCGTACGGCATAAGTTAGACGAGCAAGGCCAAGTGATGCTGTACGCCAAGCAAGCCATACGCAGTTTCCATGATGACTTGCAGTACATTAACGATTTGGAGGAGCGCAAGGAAGTCTTCAAGCACGCGCGAAAATCCGAATCGCTGCCGCGCATGAAGGCCATGATTGAAGTGGCACAGCACATGCTGTCGGTGCACGTGGACGAGCTGGATCGGGATCCGTGGCTATTGAATATGCAAAACGGCGTGCTTGACTTAAAGACTGGCCAGCTGCTACCGCACGACAGTGCGCGATTCATGACCAAACTGGCGCCGCTTGTGTACGATCCGGCGGCAAAGTGCCCGAGATTTGAGAAATTTATGAACGATGTCTTTGACGGCAATCAAAATATTATCCAGTTTATGCAGCGCCTGTTTGGGTACTCGCTGACTGGTGATACCTCGGAACAGATGATGTCCTTCGCCTGGGGAAGCATGGGAAGTAATGGCAAGTCAACGATGGTGACTCTGCTGCTAAACATGCTCGGAGACTACGGAGAAACCACCCAGAGCGAGACTTTTACCCTCAAGCGTAACGAAGGTATACCCAATGATATTGCCAGGCTTAGAGGGGCCCGTTTCGTCATGATATCGGAATTGAAGGCCGGTACCAAGCTCAATGAAGCTCTGATTAAACAGATTACCGGCCAAGACAAATTGACAGCCCGATTTTTGCGACAGGAGTTTTTCAGTTTCATGCCTGCGTTCAAGCTCATGATTCTTACCAACCATAAGCCGGTGCTGACTGGGGATGACCCTGCTTTGTGGCGGCGCATTGCGTTGATTCCGTTTTTGCAGCGATTCACCGGCGACCGGAAGGATAAGACCTTGCCGGAAAAGCTGCAAAAAGAATGGTCGGGCATTCTAAATTGGTGCATCCAAGGCTGCCTCGATTGGCAGCAAGAAGGCCTCAATCCGCCGGATGAAGTGGTACAGGCTACCAAGGAGTATCAGAACGAAAGCGATGTAATTACCAACTGGCTAGAGGATTGCTGCCTAGTGAAACCGCATTTGCAGACAAAATCAGGGCAGTTGTTCCGGAGCTTTGAGGACTGGTGCGAAGAAAATGGCGAGCGAAATTATCTCAGTCGGAATAAATTTAGCCAGAAATTAGTGGAAAAGGGTTTTGATCTACGTAAAAGCACTCTTGGTGTGAGAATCATTAAAGGCATTGGTTTGATTGATCCAGGACGTGAAATTGACTTGTTGGACGAAAATCCTTACTAAAATAGTGGCGCACAGTGGCACAGAGTGGCGCACTTAGTGGCGCATCTGAAAATTCTCTGAGCCTTGATTTTACTGGGTTTATAGTTGTTTAGTGGCGCAAGTGGCGCAAAATGTATCTATATCCTCCATATGAGAGCAAAAAATATAAGGTTATATAGAACATTGAGCCACTTGCGCCACTATGCGCCACTCTCAAAATATGGAAGGAGATTAAATGGAGCATGAAATCTTTGGTTACGAAATGAAAGACTTATTCGGCGCCATTTCTCCAGAAGACAGTAAATTATGGTTGGCGATGTTTTATCTAGCCGAAAAGCATTTTGGCCAAGACTTATGCACTCGGCTGCAATATATCCGAAATTCCGGTTCTAGGCTGGTGCCGAATGCTAAGTACGGGTATTCGATTCAGCCGGTAATATCGGCATATGGTTGGGAAAGCATGGCTCAGTACGAAAAAGAAAAGAAATGCCTGAATAAGTATAAGGATGAAGTCGTGAAACTGCTTGAAGTACTGGCGAAGAAAAGGAGTTGAGGTCATGACTGAATATGGTGCCCAGGCCGATGTGCTGAAATGGTTTCTGCTGGGATTGGTCTTGATGGTGGTGATTTTGATTGGATAGAGAGGATGGTTCGAAATGAATCCGTATTTCGTAGCGTTCTGCGCGGCAACTGGTGCGACGAAAGGGAATTTTCGCCCGTTTGAGTACATGGCGTGGATCGGAAACAAGCATAAGGAGTTTTGTGAGAAGACAAAGATGGGCAAATTTCGCCATGAGTATCATCGAGAGTTTTGCAAATTCTTGGGAGTGGAGGAGTTGGCATGAGGGACGCAAGGATTTCCAAGATTTTAGAACTGCAGCAGCTGAATGAAGATTTGCAAGCGCAGGTGGCGATGTTGCGTGGGGCGCTTGAGGAAATAGTAAAAGAATATGTCAGCAAAAATAACGTTGAAGAAAGTGCAAAAGCTATGTGTGGTATTGCTGGGGCGGCTCTTTCCAGATGGAGGCGTCAACCATGATGACCACCGAGCAAGTAATCAGGCAGCACGTCCTGCGGATCGGCGTACTCACCGATGCCCTGAAACAAATCATGGAGCTAACAACGAAGCCGCCGTTTCAAGCGTCACCAGACGAACAGATAATCTACCAACTGGCGCAGCGGGCGCTGAGAGGGAGGCCAAATGACTAAAGACGAAGTAATAAAATTAGCTGCAACAACTGCCGTAGACGCTACCCTTAAAGCACTGGAAAGGGAGAAGCGAAAACAGGTTAAGTCCAGGCATGACCGGCGCTTGCGGAATACGCGGCTGCTGCTCAAGAACTATCCGCTTCTGCGGGAACATAGCGACCAGTCAATCTATAGCGTGAAGCAGTTGGATGAACCAGCTAATGCGATTGATCTGTTGGACAATCTTGAGAACTTGGACAATGAAACGTATATCCAGTCTATTAAGCGAAGTGCGACCAGGACCCGAATTATCTTGGAGCACATTGAGACTATGACGAAGATATACGAGGCTTATTGTCAGGGGACCGGCAAGGAAGAAGACATGCGCAGGTATCGTACACTGCGGGCAAGATACTTTGATGGTGTCTCGGTTGAGCAGATTGCGACGGATGAATCTGTTGATACAAGAACCATCTACCGTGACATAAATGCCGCAAGTGAAAAGCTAAGTGCCCTAATCTTCGGCATTGACGGGCTTAGTGCGATGTCAGAAACGTGCCAGTGACAGGACAATACAAACTATAGTAAAATATAAGCTGTAAGTAGTATGCAAGACAAAGGAAACCCTGCTCATTAATTTGAGTGGGGTTTCTTATTTTAGCAGGGAATCATTTCCTTTTAGCGAAGCATAGATAAAAATAGCAAAAGGGGATGTTTTTTGTGAGTAAAGGTTTTGTGTATGAACTAAATCCTACGGACTATTTCTTCCCATTTAAAAGTTTCGATCAAGCTATTGTGGATGCGGAAATCGAGGGGGGAGAAAAATTTAAAGATGTTATTATAACTGCCGTAGATAATGCAAAAAATAAATTTAAGAAACATACTGTATGGGAAGGCGATGGCAGGTTTTTCGTTTCAGGGTTGCCAGGAGCTGATTCTGAAAACATGCCGTTAATTTTAGTTATAATAAAACAGGTAAACAACGGGACAACGTTTTTGTACTCTCCCGTAGAGTTGCCATATTTAGAGTATTTTCTAGAATCATAATCAATTCGCTTAAGCGTCCTTCGGGGCGCTTTTTCTTTTGCCCGCTCGCATAGCGTGGGAGCTATTCCGGCTAGCATAACCGGCAGCCTGGTTCAAGCCCAGGGCGAGCGTCCAACAATCAATCGTTCTGCGATTTTCTTTAATAAAAACATTGCAATACGTGTTAATACGTGCTATAATAAAACCATAGGGAGGGGATAAAAATCAAACCGAAAGATTTACTAAAAACCCTCGAAGCTAATGGTTGGTACGTAGAGCGGATTCAAGGTTCACACCACATACTAAAGCACAACGCAAGGCCAGGCATGGTGGTTGTGCCGCTCCACAACAAAGACCTGAAGCCGGGAACCCTAAACAGTATCCTGAAGCAGGCGGGGCTGAAATAAGCCCCTTGCCTGCGCCAGGTTAGCGTAGGAGGTTATTATGGACAAACGCGTTTATCCAGCAGTATTTCATGCTGAAGAGGTTGGTGGGTATTCGGTTGCGTTTCCAGACTTGCCGGGATGCATTACGGAGGGCGATACACTGGAGGAAGCGGTGGAGATGGCAGAAGATGCGTTAGGCATATATCTGTACACTCTAAAGCAAGATGGGCAAGAGTTGCCCAAGGCAAGCGATCCATCAGGCATCAAGCCAGAGAGCGGCGAGTTTATCAATCTTGTGAAATGGGATGAAGAGGCGTACTTGAAGAGAACAGATAACCGGGCAGTTAAGAAGACGCTGACTATTCCTTCGTGGCTCAATCACTTGGCTGAGGAGCGCGGCGTGAACTTCTCGCAAGTATTGCAGGATGCATTAAAGAAACAATTGGTTGGGTAGGGCACTGCTTAGGCAGTGCTCTTTTCTTTTACCCATTTTTAAGGAGGTGCACAGCCATGGTTCATTGCAACAACATTGCCTGCCGTTACTACACTGAGCAACGATGCACGTCGCCTGATGTGTTCTACATAGACCGGCTGTGCGTCTCTTATCGTAAGCGACCACGAGAGGACCGCATTGAAGACCTGATGAGGGCGCCCTTCGAGAGTAACTGTCACCCAACGAGCAAGGGATACAAGTCAAATAGGCCAGGCAAGTTATTGAGATAGCGTTGAGAATAGATTTGAATGGGGCGTGGAGGCTACGAGCACTAGAAGCCGCGCCATTACTGGTTTTATGGCTTTTGGACATTGAATTGTAGTGAATTGTCAGAATTAAAGGTACTTCTGACACAATTTAGAGCAGCGGGTCGGCAGAACCCCGAGATTTTACTAGGCGCAGATTTTTTTGAACATGTCCGTTTCTCATTTTGCAACAAGAGGGCTTTGGGGAAACGTCGGAAGGGTGGGATAATATGGCTGAAAAAATAACACGGAGCACTATCGTTGGAACACAGGAATTGTCTAATGTTATAGGAATTACAACACGCCACATTAACCGCCTGGAAGACGAAAAGGTTTTTGTGAAAGTTGGGCGCGGACAGTTTCGTTTGTGCGAGTCAGTCCAGACATACATTGAAAATTATGTTAGACCCAAAGAAGACGCGAAAAAGGAAGTTTCTTACGCCGAAGAAAAGGCATTGTTGACTAAAGCCCAGCGCGAAAAAGCCGAAATCGAACTAGCGGAATTAAGGGACGAGATTTATCGGGCCGACTATATCATCCCGATCATGCAAGAGTTGTTGCTTGATGTCAGGAACCGGCTATTGGCAATTCCGCAGCGGTGTGCCCCGCAGGTTATGGCTGCTACAGAACTGATCGACGCGCAGGAAATCATCAAAGCGGAAATCTACGATGCACTCACGGAACTGGCTGCATGGACCCCGGAGCGCTTGCGTCGCCCGAAAAGAGGGGAAGCGGATGCTGCTAGCGACAAGGACTAAGCGTGATGTAGGTATTGTTGCATCGTCATTATTGCCGCCGTCCAGCTTGACCGTCTCGTGCTGGGCCGATCAAAATCGTTTTCTGCGATCTACGACCAGCGCGGAGCCTGGGCGCTGGAGGACTGACAGATTTCCTTTTAACCGAGAAATTTTAGATACATTATCGACCAATAGCCCAGTACAAGAGGTGGTCCACATGAAGGCTGCGCAGGTAGGCGCGACTGACGGGGCGACTTGTTGGCTGGGCTATATTGTTGATCAGGAGCCGGGGCCCGTAATGGCCGTACAGCCGTCGGTTGATTTGGCGAAGCGATTTAGCCGGCAGCGCGTGGGCCCGATGGTGGAGGATGCTCCATGCTTGAGGGGGAAAATCAAGGAATCCCGCAGTCGTGATAGCGGCAACACTATATTGAGCAAGGAATTTCCTGGCGGCATTTTATTGCTTGCCGGAGCAAACTCCGCCGCGGCACTTCGCTCGGCGTCAATTCGGTATCTGTTTTTAGATGAGTTGGATGCGTATCCGCCAGACGTTGAAGGAGAGGGCGACCCAGCGGATCTGGCAATAGCGAGAACGCGAAATTTTGCGCGCAGAAAGATTTACAAGGCGTCAACACCTACAGTATCTGGGGTTTCGAGAATCGAAGCCGATTACGAGGATAGCGACCAGCGAAAGTATTTTGTGCCTTGCCCGGAATGTGGCCACATGCACATTCTAGAGTGGTGTAATTTTATCATTCCAACAAATGAAAAAGGGAAAAGAGATCCTAAAAAGGCATACATGGCCTGCCCTGCTTGCGGTTCTGTCATCAAGGAGCACAACAAAACTCGTATGCTTGAGCGCGGTGAATGGAGGGCTACAAACCCTGAGTATCCGGACAAGTTAAAACGTGGCTATCATATCAGCGCTCTTTACAGCCCGTTGGGCTTTTTTTCTTGGGCGGAATGCGCTGCGCAGTGGCTAAAAGCCAAAAAAGACACGAATAAAATGAAAACATTCGTCAATACGGTGCTCGGTGAGTGCTGGGTTGATGACCAGGGGGAATCAATAGAGGCAGGCGCCCTGGAGAGCCACCGCCAACAATACGGTACACACGAAGATGGCGGGATTGTTGTTCCTGACGGCGTGCTGTTATTGACTGCAGCTGTTGACGTGCAGGATACATGGCTTGAATACGAAGTAACCGGGTGGGGAGTTGGTAAAAAATCATGGGGCATTGAGACGCATCGGATTATGGGCGACTTGACCAAACGTCACATTTGGGACGAGCTAGATGAAATACTGCAGCGATCTTGGCAGGGAGCCGATGGGACTGCTTACAAAATCCTTTGCACCTGCATAGATTCCGGCGGTCACTTCACCCAAGAGGTATATGCTTTCGTCAAGGGCAAGGAAAGTCGTCGCATATTTGCCATAAAAGGCCGTGGCGGTTTAGGCGTGCCGTTGGTTGGCAAGCATACTCGCAGCAACCGCGCCAGAGTGGCACTATTTCCAGTTGGTGACGACACAGGCAAGGAGACAGTGCTAAACCGGCTGAAAATCAGCGAACCGGAAGACGAAGGGTATTGCGTGTTCCCGCTGGAAGAAGAAGCTGGCTACGATGCGGACTACTTTGAAGGGTTAACTTCGGAAAAACGGGTTATTAAGTACAGTATGGGAAAACCGCGTATTGAGTGGGTGAAGAAATCTGGAGCGAGAAACGAGCCGTTAGACATCCGCAAATACGCCACAGCTGCCCTGGAAATACTAAACCCGAACCTTGCTGCGATGGCGAAAACGGGAAACCGCGGCGGCACAAGAACGGCCAGGAAACGAAGAGTAATTAACTCGGGAGTATCAATTTAGGAGGTGGACGGGGTGACTAAAGAACAAGCGCAGCAACATCTAGAAGCGTGGCTGGCGGCGGACCTTGCGTTGGCGGCCGGCAAAGAATATAAGCTGGGCAGCCGGTCACTGACTCGGGCCAATGCGGCTGAAGTAAAAGAACGGATATCATACTGGCAGCGCGTAGTCAGCAGCTTGTCCGGCAGAAACAGGTTCAGGAGAGTGATTCCCATTGAATAAGCAGCGCGAGCCTACAATTTTAGATCGTTGCATTGCATTTATAGCGCCTTCAATGGCGCTGAAACGAGAGCATGCCAGACAAAAATTAGAGTTTATAAACTCTGGTTACTCCTACCACGGAGCCAATAGTACAAAAAAATCAATGGTAGGGTGGCAATATCGATCAGGGTCTCCTGACGATGACATTACGCGAAATCATACCGATTTATTACAGAAATGCCGCGACTTGTACATGGGAAATCCTATTGCCGCCGGGGCACTAAAAACAGCCAGAACCAATGTTGTCGGCTCTGGATTGCAACTTAACCCGCAGCTTGATGCGGAGTTTTTAGGCATGACTGGCGAGCAAGCCGACGAAATGGAGCGGCATATCGTCCGAGAGTTTGCATTATGGGCCAATAGCAAGGATTGCGATGCGGCCAGGATGTGCGATTTCTACCAACTGCAACAGCTGGTATTTTTGTCTGCGCTAATGTCGGGCGATGTCTTTGTATTGCTGCCTGTATTGCCAAGAAACGGCCAACCCTATAACCTGCGGGTGCAGGTAATTGAGGCGGATCGGGTATGCAATCCCTATAACATCCCGGACCTGCCGCCGATAATGGCAGGGGTTGAAACAGGAACCTATGGCGATCCGATAGCCTATTACGTGGCCAAGCATCATCCCTTAAGCCTAATCAACCAGGAAATGAACTCGTGGACCAAAGTTACTGCGTTTGGCGCTAAAACTGGGCGGAGAAATGTGCTGCACATATTAGATATGGAACGCCCGGGACAGCGGCGAGGCGTGCCTATGCTTGCGCCGGTCATCGAGTCACTTAAGCAGTTGGGCAGGTATTCGGAAGCAGAGTTGGCGGCGGCAGTTGTATCCGGATTTTTAACTGTTGCCATAACGTCAGACTTAGGAGACAGCGGAGAAATTGGCGAAGCGGAATTGCCGGGAACGGAAACGGATCCGGGCTTAACCGATGCGTCCGATATAAAGCTAGGGAACGGCACAGTAGTGTCTTTGGCACCAGGAGAGGACATTAAAGCAATTGACCCATCACGACCAAGCGCTCAATTTGATCCTTTTGTTCTGGCTGTTTTGCGACAAATCGGCGCTGCTTTGGAAATCCCAATGGAACTGCTGGTTAAACACTTTACCGCTAGTTACTCAGCGTCTAGGGCGGCGCTACTTGAAGCATGGAAGTTTTTCCGGCGGCAGCGGGCATGGTTGGCAAGCGATTTTTGCCAGCCCGTTTATAATGAATGGTTTGCTGAGGCGGTGGCCCGCGGGCGGATTAATGCTCCGGGATTTTTTGCTGATACTGCCATTCGCCGGGCATACACCGGCGCAGAGTGGAATGGCCCGTCTCCCGGCCAGATTGACCCGCTAAAAGAGGTTAACGCCGCAACAGTTCGCGTTGAGCAAGGCTTTTCAACGAGAGCAAGGGAGACCGCCGAGCTGACTGGAGGGGACTGGATGCAGAACTACAGGCAGCGCGTCAAGGAGGAAAAAATGATGCGAGAAGGAGGTTTGAAAGTTGACCAACAACCGAAACAAGAACCCGAGCCCAGCGAAGACGATTGATCTCCATATTTATGGGCCAATTATCGACGCCGCTGGTTGGTTTGTGGATGAAAACGAGGTTACTACTCCTGGAAAAATCAGAGCAGCATTGGCCGATGCGGGGAATGTAGATCAAATCAATGTCCATATCAACAGCCCCGGCGGGTCGGTGTTCGCAGGACAGGCAATCCACAACATGCTCCAGCAGCATCCGGCCAACGTGACCGTCTATGTCGACGGCTTGGCGGCATCAATTGCGTCTATTATTGCCATGTGCGGCAATAAAATTGTGATGCCGCCAGGGGCTATGATGATGATCCACAATCCGCTAGTGTCTATATGGGGAGCATATGACGCTGCCGATATGCGGGAAATGGCGGGATTTTTGGATAAGGTCAAGGAATCGCTGGTGGCAACCTATTGCGGGCGCTGCAGTAAGACAAAAGATGAGGTAACGGACATCATGGACGCAACAACATGGTTGACGGCAGAGGATGCTGTTAATCATGGTTTTGCGGACGAGGTAATGGGAACCGCGCTGGCGTCAAGCTTAGACGGCAGTGTTTTGAATATCGCAGGAAAAACCTTTGATTTGTCGGCGTTTTCCAACCTGCCGCTAAATGTGACGTCAAAACCGGCGATAAAGCCGGAAATAAAGGAGGAAAAAACTTTGGATTTACAAGAATTGAAAGACCAATATCCTGATCTGTACAAAGAAGCACTGAACCTTGGTGTTTCGAAGGAGAGAGCGCGTATGCAAGCGCTGGATGAAGTAGCTATGCCGGGCTTTGAAAAAATTGTTAACAAAGCTCGGTATGAAACCGGCGAAAATGCCGCGAACGTAGCCATGCAAATTATTGCTTCCCAAAAGCAGCAGGGAGGCCAGTATTTAAAAGACGTGCAGGATGATGCGCAAAATGGAAACCTTAACGACGTTCCGGCGGCTCCGGTTCCGGATGCAGCAGCAAAGGACTCCGAGGAAATTAAAGCGGCAGCTGCCTTGATGGCCGAAGCTGCCAATGCTGGGAGGGTTTAATGATGGGTGTAGGAATGACTTCGCAGGGCTCTGTAACGTATGACAATCTTTTTGCGGGTAATGTCGCGGACGTCGTAACTGGAGTGGGAACGCTGGCATCTGGTCAGAATGTAACTCGTGGTACTGTCTTAGGTCGCCTAACCGCAGACGGAACCTTAAAGGTGGTTGATTCCACAAAAAGCGATGGTACTCAAACAATTTACGCCATCGCCGCCGACGCCGTAAACGCGACCAGCGCGGCGCAGCCAGTTCCCTTGTATTTTACGGGCGAGTTCAACAAGGCCGCTTTGACCTTCGGCGGTACAGATACGGCGGCCACCCACGAGGTAGCGGCTCGGAATATCGGCATTTTCTTCAAGTCTAATGTTACTGTAGGAGGTACGAACTAATGGCTATTGATCTTTTTGAAACCAGAACCATGCTTCAGGCCGTTTCCATGATGAAACCGGCCCGGACGTTTTTGCGGGATACGTTTTTTACAGACGTTGCTAACTCTGTAACGGAGAGTGTTGATATCGACATCCAAAAAGGCGCTCGCCGCTTGGCTCCGTTTGTGCATCCGCGCGTTGGCAGTCAGACGGTCGACGCCGTTGGTTTTGAAACCAAAACCTTTACTCCTCCGCAGATCGGACCGGACTATTTTATTACTGGGCAGGACCTGCAAAAACGCCTTCCGGGCGAAACTCTTTACGGAGGAGATACGCCGGATGGCCGATTGGCCAAACTGATCGGCGGTAAATTAGCTGAGTTCGACACCATGATCAGCCGGACGGAAGAGTGGATGTGCGCACAGGCGTTATTTACCGGTCAGATTGTGATCAACGGTAAAGGGTATAGCAACCTAACCATTGATTACAATGTCACCAACAAAGAAACGCTGGCGGCAAAGGCAAAATGGTCTTACACAGGCACAGACCGCACCGAAAGCCCGATTGACGGACTGAAGCGATGGAAACGTGCCGTTTTAAAAGCGTCTGGCGAAAACCCGGACACTTGCGTTATGTCTCCCGACGTGGCTGATGCGTTCATGAAGCACCCTGACGTAAAGGAGTATTTCAATAGTTACCAAAAAGGGAATATTGATATGGGTCAATTGGCGCCGAAGATGTCTATCAACGGCGTCTATTTTATTGGCCGAATCAATGAACTCGGCCTTGATTTGTACAGCTACGAAGAGTATTACATTGACCCTGCAACCGGTACGGAGTCTCAGCTCGTTCCATCCGGGAAAGTAATGCTGTGCTCGTCCGCTGTTCGCTTCAAAATGTTTTACGGCGCGATTATCGACGTGGAGATTGGCTCGTATGCGCTGCCGCGCGTGCCCAAAAGCTGGGTTGAGCATAAACCGTCGGCGCGGGTGCTGCAGCTGCTGAGCCGTCCGTTACCGGCCATTGTGCTGCCGGATGGCCTTTATATCGCAACCGTGTTATGAGCCTGAAAGACGTTATGGCCGCCGACCTTACGGCGGTTTTTTTCAATCCAAACGAATTCGCGGCAGAGCACAACATCAACGGCGTCAATATGGTGGCTCTTGTTGATTCCGACATAATCAAGGAGCGCAGTAACCGCATTAGCGGCAATTTCGACGGTATTTACAAGAGTGAGATTTCGCTGTTTGTTCGGGCTGCCGATATGGCGAAGCGGCCGGTCCGCGGGCAGGCTCTGCGGCTGGATGGGAAACTGTATGTCGTATCGGATTGCACGGAGGCGGAGGGCATGTTTGAAATCCTAATGGACGTGAATGACTCATGATTACAATTCGCGCTGACGACATGAGGTTGGCGGAAGACGCGCTGCGGCAAATCCCCAAGGGCGTTGAAAAAGCAGCATCAAGGGCGTTAAACCGGGCCATCCGGTCCGGAGCCACCGCTGCGGCACGCAAGGCCCGTGAGGAGTATTATGTACTGCACCGGTCTATTATATCCACCATCAAGATTCATCCGGCCACAGAGTCCCGACTTATCGCCAGGGCCGTTTCCAAGGGGCCGCGCCGCGAGTTAATGGACTTTCGGGTCAATCCAACGGCGCCGCGGAAAGTGCCCGTGGTTCGCGTTGCGGTTAGGAAGAGCACAGGATATAAAGACCTTCGAGGCGCGTTTGTGGCCAAGGGCAAGTCTACCGCCAAGACGCATGTGCTGCGGCGGGCAGGAAAAGAACGCTATCCGATTCACATCAAATATGGCCCGGCTGTGCCGGAAATGATTGGCTCGCAGCGGGTGCGGCCATTCGTAGAAGAAAGGGCGCTAGATGTCTTATCGGCGCGGCTGGAGCATGAGATTGGCCGACTGCTGGGAGGAGCTAGGTAATGACACCTTTACTGCTGCAAGACGCATTGGCAGACTTTCTCAAGAAAGAGCTGGGGACGTACTTGCTTGACACCAATACGGAAATCAAAAAGGCCCCGCAAATCGTAAAGAACTTTTTGCCACTGAAGGGGACCAGCGACACGCCTGACTTTCCTTTCGTCATCATACGCATGGCCGGAGAGGAAGACACTGGCGAACAGGCGATTGTTACGGTAAAGCTGATTGTCGGCGTACTGTCGGAAGATGTACAGCAAGGCAGCGGCGATTTACTAAACCTAATCGAACGAACCCGGCAAGCTCTTTTTAAAAAACGCGTCATCGACAAGCGTTTTCGCGTGGAGTATCCCTTCGAGTGGGAGGCGCCAGACGAGCAACCTTACCCAGAATGGATGGCGGTAATTACGACGCGTTGGACAATACCCAAATTAATCGAGGAGGACGACTATGGCCAGAGAATCTTCGGGGAAGTCGCAGGCTGCTAAGACTACGCGGCTTATTTATTGCGGCCCCAGCTTACCAGGCGGAGTATTTCCGCGACATATGATTGTTAAAGGCGAGGGCGGCAGCGTGCCCCCGCACTTGCAGGATCTTTTTGAAAAATGTCCGTCAATTGCGGCATTGTTGGTTCCTATCTCATCGTTGGCCGTTACGGAAAAGGCGATTATGAGCAAAGGCACGCAAGAGCATTACTTTTACACGGAAGTGCAAAAGTATATCAAAGGAGGCAAATAACCTATGGCTTACAGACATGGCGTCTACATTTCAGAGGTGCCAACATCGATTGTGCCGCCGGTTGATACGGAAACCGGCTTGCCGGTGGTATTTGGCACCGCGCCGGTAAACCTGGCGAGCGACCCGGCGGCAGTGAACACGCCAACGCTCTGCTATACCTACGCAGAGGCAGTGGCGGCTTTCGGGTACTCTGACGACTGGAAAAACTACACTCTTTGCGAATTTTTGAAGTCTCATTTTGCGCTGTTTGCGGTCTCACCGGTGGTGTTGGTGAACGTGCTGGACCCGGCAACGCATAAAACGAACATAGCTAGCCAAACGGTAGCCATGACTAATGGCGTGGGCACGATTGCCGACGCGGGCGTGGTAAAAAGCACGCTGGTGGTCAAGCTGACGGCGGAAGGAGTGCCGCTTAACTTGGGGGCGGACTACACAGCCGCTTTCGACGATGACGGCAAATTGGTGATTTCCAGAATCGCAACATCCACCAAGCTGCTGACTAATACGGCATCTGTCTTGGTCAGTTTTGACAAACTGAACCCGGCAGCAGTAACCAAAGATGAAATTATTGGCGGCGTTGACGTGAATACGGGGGCTTATGAGGGATTGGAGTTGCTAAATAAGGTATTCCCATTAACCAGACTGGTTCCCGGTATGGTGTTGGCCCCTGGTTGGAGCACGGACCCGGAAGTGGCCGCCGTCATGGTAGCTAAGGCCGGAAACATCAACGAGCACTTCCGCTGCCTTGCCCTGACGGATGTACCCACAGATACGGTAAAAAAATTCACGGACGTGGCTGCCTGGAAAGAAAACAACAATTTCACGTCCCCGCGGCAAGTTGTTTGCTGGCCTAAAGTGAAGTTGGGAGACGATGTATATCACTTGTCCACGCAACTCGCTGGGGTCATTTGCCAGACGGATGCGGCCAACGACGACATTCCCTATAACAGTCCATCCAATAAAGCTTTACAGGCTAACGGAGCCGTTTTGACCGATGGGACCGTAGTGTCTTTGGGTCCCGATCAGGCGGACTACTTAAACGGACAAGGCATTGTAACAGCGTTAAATTTTGTCGGTGGCTGGAAAGCTTGGGGTAACCGCACAGGGTGCTATCCGAGCAACACGGACCCCAAAGACGCCTTTATTCCAGTGCGGCGCATGTTTGACTGGATCGGCAACACGCTGGTGCAAACGTTTTGGAGCAAAGTGGATTATCCGGTCAATCGCCGACTGATCGAGACGATTGTCGATAGCTGCAACATCTGGCTGAACGGCCTGACGGCTCGGCAGTTTATCCTGGGCGGACGCGTAGAGTTCTTAGATACAGAAAACCCGACAACCGATTTGATGGACGGGATTGTAAAGTTTCATCTGTATGTAACGCCGCCTGGACCGGCTAGAGAAATTGACTTTATTCTGGAATATGATACAGCGTATCTGAAAACGCTGTTCGGTTAAAGGAGGGGTATAGATGAATCCAGTTCCTGAAAAATTGATTAATTTCCGGGTGTACGAAGACGGCATTGACTACCTGGGCGTTGCCGACGTGGAGCTCCCCAGTATTGAGCCTATGACTGATGCAGTAAAAGGCGCAGGCATTGCCGGGGAGGTGGACGCTCCCGTAATTGGACAATTCGGCAGCATGACGCTGAAATTGAACTGGCGCACAGTGACGCGGCATCTGGTTAGCTTGGCGCAGCAAAAGGCGCACAGCTTAGATTTGCGCGGCGCTATCCAAACCTTTGATTCCGGTGCGGGAGAGTATGTAAAAACGCCACTGAAGGTAAACGTGCGGGCCATTCCAAAGAAAACCGACCTCGGCAAACTGGCGGCCGCCAGCGGGCAAGACGCGGCCAATGAATTTGAAGTGATTTACATCAAAGTCACCTTAAATGGGGAAGTACTGTTAGAGATCGACAAATACAACTATGTTTGCGTGATTAGCGGTACCGACTATCTAGCCGAAGTGCGGAGCGCACTAGGGTTGGTCTAAGAAAAGAGCCTCGCGCCGTTGGGCGTGAGGCTTGATTATCTTCATTTGCGGTGATGCAACCAATAACTAAACAAGGCTCCTAAGACAAAAGGTGCGGCCCTGGATGGGCCGGGATTGCGGTCATTAGGAGGAAGCTGCGGGCCGTGCGCTATATAGGCTCCAATCAGAACAAAAGTGCCAAAACACACCAGAGCCACGACACAGCCAAGCAAGAAACTAAGCTTGGCAAGCAAAGCCAAGGCTATGGTGCCGGATATCAGGCCTGCAGCGATAAAAATGAACCAAATTAGTATTGTCATATCATCACCCCTTAACCATATTATACCAGGAGGTACAAAACATGAAAATTACTTTTGAAAAACCATTCACCTACGAAGGCGAGACTTTCGAAGGCGTAGAGCTGGATTTTGACGCCTTGACCGGTCAACATCTACTTGATGCAGAGCGGGAGGCACGCGCTTTGGGAGATAAAAGCCCTGCGCCGGAGTTGTCCAAGACGTACCAAGCGGTAATTGCCGCGAAGGCTTCGAAAACCTCTACGGACATGCTTATTGCGCTGCCAGCAAAGGAGTTTTCCCGCGTAACGTTGGCGGTGGCCAATTTTTTCTTCGAGGCCTAGGCCTGCAAAACATTTCCCAAGAGATGCGGAAGATTGCCCTATGCATGGCGATGCAAACCTATACGCCTATAACCTGTTGGCTTGCGATGCCAATTAGGGAACTGGGGGAATGGATTGAAGCGCTTAACAAGAGCAGCAAGAAGGCGGGTGGATGATGGCCAATAAAATTTTCGAAGTTGCCTTTAATATTTTGGG